>JAYEJS010000152.1 GCA_034660695.1 Candidatus Thermoplasmatota archaeon
CACATCGTGGCATAAAAGTAGCCACTAGAAAAAAATTGAATCTTAAGAGAAAAAAATAGCGACCGCCTCCTTAATTCTGGAGTTTTTTGAGCTTTCCACATCAAATTTTTTTCTGGAACTTCCGTTAAAGGGATTGAATAAGTAATCCCATCCAATGCCAGATGTATTTCTATAACACTTCTTCCAGTTCCAGTCTGTTCTCCCCCCTAGGGTAAATAATCGGCAGGTTCATTTCCTTCGCTCTTTTTCTTAACTCTTTATCATTGGTTACGATAGCCCCGTCCATTTTCAACGCTGTTTCAATTACACCATCATCTCCCTTGCTTTTCGTTTCCATCAGCCGGAACCCTCGCTTTTTTATAATGTTCAGTCCCAATTTTGCTGCCCTGCCAGTCTTGCCATCTTCATTTGCCAGCCTTTCCATTTCTTCCACGACCGAGCTGGGAACAATTATCCTGCATATACCAAGCAGACGGATTATTTCTCTCTCTATGTTTATGCCTGACTGGTAAGGTATCATCAGGGCGTTTGTGTCAAGAATTACTGTCCTCATTTTATATCACCATATCCAATAAGTCTCCATCTTCCCCCAATTCTTTTTGATATTGCTACCCTTTGCCCCTTTTCGGCGCAGACGGGTATCTTAAGAGTCATCTGGACGATATTATCTCTCGCAGACGTTACAATGCCTACTGTTGTCGCTGTTCCCACCGTAAGCATAAGAGTTTCATTTGTTTTAATAGTTTCCGGTGATTCCCCGTTAAGCCCCACCGTTCTATTTATGATATGCACGTCCAGTTCTAGTGCATCCCAGACGGGAGGCAACAGCCCTTCTCTCCCCACAATTCTTCCTGCCAGCGCATCAGCCTTTGTGATAAACGGGTCTATCTCTGTCCCGATTCCAAGCAGGCCGCCGGATCCTGCTTTCTCAACCGATTTCCCTCCTGTAATAATTGATGAAATTGTGGCAAATATTGACTCGTATCTCTCTTTTCCATATTCCTCTATTCTTCTCCCCGGCCGAATCTCTATGTCATCGCCGACAGATAAAATTCCCTGTTTCAGCGAACCTCCTATGATGCCGCCCTGGATTTTATCAGGCGGTGTTCCTGGCTTGTTCACATCAAAACTCCTGGCCGTGTACATAATGGGGTTTTTATGTCTGTCTCTCTTCGGAGTGGGTATATATTCTTCGATTGCCCCTATAAGTGTATCAAGATTTGTCTCGTGATGTGCTGATACAGGAATTACTGGTGATTCTTCCGCACATGTACCGTTAACAAAATCAAGTATTTGCTCATGATTTTTGATGGCTTCTTCTTTGCTTACCAGATCTATTTTATTCTGGACTATTACGATATTTTTTGTGCCGGTGATATCTAAGGCCATCAGATGTTCCTCTGTCTGGGGTTGGGGACATTTTTCATTGGCAGCAATGAGCAGAAGTGCTCCGTCCATTATTGCAGCCCCGGAGATAACAACAGCCATAAGCGTTTCGTGCCCAGGAGCGTCCACAAAAGATATTTTTCTCAATAACTTTCCCTTCTCCCCGCAGTTAGGACATACGGGTTTTGTTGAATAGCAGAGCGGCTCGGGGCAGTTCGGGCATTTATAGAAGGTCGTATCGGCATAACCAAGTTTTATTGATATCCCTCTCTTTAGTTCCTCGGAATGCTCGTCTGTCCACTTCCCAGACAGGGCTTGAGTCAAGGTGGTTTTACCATGGTCAACGTGTCCCACCATCCCTATATTCACTTCAGGTTGATTCATTTTTCTCTTCTTTTTTTTCTGTTGCCTTTAACAATTCTTTCATGGGCTTTATCCCTCTCTTTGTAACTTTCATATTTATTTGCAGGGTATTGAGGCCGATGGTATTGCCGCAAACTGTTTTTCTTTTTCTCACTCCCTTATCTTTCGGTTTGAAACCTACACTTTTTGTAACCAAAATCCTTCTCCTTGAAATCCCGGGTATTTCTTTTCTCATTACGAAACCGTCTTTATCGCTGCCGCCCGTAATTTCTAACTTGTATCCGGGCAGGGAAACGAATATTCCGTCTACTTCATCCCCTATTTTTTTCCCGACTAATGAATTCGCATGATGCCCTTCGATGTTTACCTGACAGCCCTCGCTTTTATCGCTTACGACCACTTTAAATTCTGGCATATTATCACTCTGCAATACATTCTCCTTTTAATATTTTTGGTGGTTTCTATGTATTGTGAAGAATTGATTATTGTTTAATCCGGTTGCATATATCACGGGCAAAAATAAATATATACCAAAAATTATTTAGTAGCCGTACCAATAACAGGTGAGATGATATGAAAAAAGTAATACGACAAAAAAAATTTTTCAGTGTACTGACAGTTGCAGTATCTTTTTTGATTATATCCTCGGCATTTACTTTTGTTGAGGGTAATGGGGGATTGAAAGCAGACTTTTATTGGCAACCCACCGAGCCAACAGATTTGCAACTCGTTCATTTTTATGATAACTCTTCTGGAGGGACCATAGTCTGGATATGGGATTTCGGTGACGATAATTTTTCTTGCAATAGGAATCCAGTTCATATGTACGGCGATGACGGCATTTACATAGTCAGGCTTACGGTATGGGATGATAACAGTACGATGGATACAATAACTTATCCTATCAACATTCTAAATGTGCCGCCCGTTGCAGATGCCGGCAGCAACAGAATTGTAAATAACTTGACCGTAACATTCAATGCTTCTTCTTCCTATGATCCCGATGGGGCTATTGTTGGCTGTGCATGGGATTTCGGCGATGGAAATACTGCTTCTGGCATTTTCAAGAGCCATACCTACATGGGGGACAATGTATACACTGTTACGCTGAATGTAACTGACAATGATGGGGCATATAACGAGACTTCTGTGCAAATTATAGTGGATACAGAAAATCCACAAACCAATATTACTTTGGATGGTGATTTGGGGAAAAATGGATGGTACAAAGGAAATGCATCAGCAACCCTTGATGCAACTGACAATCTCTCCGGAGTAAATGCTACGTGGTATAAAATAGAGGAGGAATGGAATATTTATAATGAATCGTTTAACGTAAGTGCGGAGGGAGAAAATGAAGTCGAATACTACTCCACGGACGAAGCAGGCAATAGCGAGGATATTAAATCCATAACGGTTAAAATTGATAACAATCATCCCCAGACAAATTCCTCAATAAACGGTTCTCTCGGAAATAATGGGTGGTATGTCGGTACCGTTACGATAACCCTTAATGCCTCTGATGCCCTGTCCGGTGTGGACTATACGAAATATAAAATAGACGATGGGGACTGGGAAAACTACGGTGGGGGAGTAAGCATAGGCAGCAATGGAAACCACACCTTGTATTTCTATTCCGTCGATAATGCAGGAAACGTCGAGGCTGAGAAAAATTTTACATTCAAAATAGATAAGACTGGTCCTTCCGTTTCCATAACTGCCCCAAAGGATGGTTATCTTTACATATTTGGGCGAGAAATACTGCCCACCGTGCTTGGAAAAACTAAAATAATAGGCAGTTTCACGGCGGCTGCCACCGCTACTGACACTCTTTCAGGAATACAGGCAATCTATTTCAAGCTCGACGGCCAAGTACTTTGGGAAGATTTCAATTCCCCATACAAAGCAGAACTGCCACGCGAATTTCCATTCGGAGTCCATACACTTACGGTGACTGCATATGATGGTGCAGGCAACTCTGTCACAACCGGAGAAGTGAAGTACATAAAGATACTCTAAGCTTCAAGTACAATCTTTCCATCCCATCTTATTCAATATGTCCATAGTTTTCATGTAGGCTATGTGTAAAAACTATTTGTATTCTCTCGGATTATTCAACTGGCAAATGAAGGCTTAACCCCAAATTCATAGATAGCTCTTGGAATTAGCGAAAAATTATAGTCAACCCATGAGAGTGATTC
>JAYEJS010000153.1:0-5374 GCA_034660695.1 Candidatus Thermoplasmatota archaeon
ACTAGTTAGACAATCCGTAGATTTGGATGAATAGGATGCATACGCGAAACTCTTGTAACGTGGTTTGAGGATTTTTCAGTGTCATTCAGCATATATTATCCATGTTCTCACTCATAGGGATATATTCTGCAGGGAATATAATTTGCGGAGGGTATGAATAAGCCAAAAAAGATTTTTTGCATACGCAGTCTGTTAGCACAACTTATTTTCGTGGATAACAATCGACTTAGATAAAAAGTGAATGAGATGAAACAAACCATTAGCATAAATCGAGAAGCGTTTGAGGATTTGATGCGTGTAAGGGAAGAACTTGATGCCATAGTTGAATCTCTCGAACTCATGCATGATAAAGAGCTCATGGAATCCTATAAAAAGGCAAAAGAAGAGATAAAAAATAGGGAATTTGTTGATTGGAATGAGCTATAAGATACTTCCCACCAAACAATTTTTTAAACAAAACATCTATTAAGTACTGGTCAGTATGGAAGAAGAGATGCAGGTTCTAGAAGATTACGAAAAAGACAATCGGTGGATATCGGAAAACTATGAACAAATTAAAAAGGAATATACAGAGAAGTATATCGCCGTCAAAGATAAAAATATCATCGATGCTAACAAAAATTCAGATAAGTTGATAAAGCGGTTAAGGGAGAGAAATGAAGAGTTAGAAAGAATTGTAATTGAGTTTATTCCTTCCGAAGATTTCATTCTTGTTTTATAAAAACGAGAATAGAATTAGCCGTAAAAGAATTCGGTGGGGAATTGAAACCATTTGCAAATTTTCTGTGCAAATTTCCAAAACAACATAGAAAATTCGTTCCAATGTCTACCTTTATTGATACTGGCAGTCCAAATACTAATATCTGTTCGGTGGAATTAGAAAAAATTGGATTATCACTAAAACACCTTATAGATAAAGACGATTTCAAGCCTATACTTCTTGGCGGAGCTAAACATAAAGGTCATGTACTCAGAACGCCTGTAGAATTCAAATTTAAATGTGGGAAAGAGATTATATCTCTTAATTCTCCAACTGTATATGTTTTATTGCCTTTTAGGGGAGATAAAATAGGTATAAAACAATCTCGTGGTATACCTAATATAATTGGAGTGGATTTTCTCCAACACCACAATCTCGGACTATATTTCAACCCCTCAAAAAATATTGCTTATTTGGAGAAAGATTGAAGTGATTGTTCAATCAATCCCGTCCATTTATTTTGCCGATATTGGTCTATTGATATTTATCCATCCTTCATCTCTACGACCTGCATTATGACGGGCAGTTCACAAGCACATGCATTGACATGCTATTCTTCCCTTATAGATAGGTACTGCACGTAAACCCTCTGAAACTTTTGCTAACAAAAGAGAATGACGTAATAAAGGCATCATTTCAATTTCCGCATTTCAGCGTTCATGCCTGAAACAAAATTTCCCAAAACACCCAGTTCTGCTAACAAAAAAATTAGGGCATCGGCATTGCATAATACAGCCCTTTCCCCCTTCCGAAGTAAGGGATGCCATTTCGCTGTTCCCACACATCGACATCACCAATTCTGCCCTCAAAGCCTGCCATCCCAGCAAATCAAAACAAAAGTTTTAAATGAATTCTTATGCTGTGTGCAATAGAAATAGCCTATAACCCACCCTTACCCAAAATTCGGAGATTACCACAAAGATTCAAAGAAAAATATCCTAATATACCTTGGAAGAAAATATCAGGAATGAGAGATAAATATAATTGAGAAAGAGCAGAAAACGTGATGACTCTCACCGTCGTTCACCTTTAATTTCCTTCTGTTTTCAGACTTTCTCCATCGGCATATCTCAGCCCATCCACTTTTTTATTTCCATCATGTACTCTGCCACATCCACTAGATGCTCATTCACAATCTCCATCACCCGCTCTACATCCACCGCAGCATACCTATGGACCAGCAAGTTTCTAAACCTCGCCATTTTGGAAAGTTCTTCAGCAAGCTCGGTGGAAATTATGCCGTTTTTCCCAAGAGAAGTGAACATTTCTGAATACGTTTCTATCCGCTCCAGCCTCTTGGCAGCAATGATGTGATTTGCTATATCCAGGCAGGCTTCAATTATCTCGAAAAGAGAGAACTTGAGAGCCTGGTACCCCTTGAAGTCTTTCTCCACCTCTTCTGGCTTTATCCCCTTGTAGTTCTCTTTTACGAACCTAAGGTCTCTTTCAATTATGTCGAGTTTTGCCTCCATCAAATCCTTATCTATCATGTGCTCATCCTCATTTTATCGTATTCCTCATAATACGGTTTAAAGTCTATATACCTCTTGGTTACCTTGGTCTCAAACGAAACCCTCGCTTGCTCATCTCTGGAAAAAATGAGTTTACCATACCTTAAAACCTGGTTTAAAAACCTCAGCGATTTCCCATTTAAAATAACCACTTCCACGTTTTTCAAACCCGTTCTTTCTATTTCCTCGGCTATATTTACTTCATAAAACCCACAGGGGGTAAAATCTTCCTTCACAAAAATAGCAATATCCACATCACTTCCCTTATAATTCTCCTCCCTGGCTACAGAACCGTATAAATAAGCAAACAATATCTCGGAGTGTTGTCCAAACAACCGCTTCATTGATCCAATCGGTTCCATACACATAAAAGCAATGCAGGGATAAAAATTTGATGGTTTTTTGACAGCACTGAAAAGAAAAAAATGATGAAAAGTGAACATTTCATGTAAGCTGTTCTTGATTTCCTCTATGTTTTCAATCTATTGACTAAATCGTCTGGCGATACTAACTTTTGCCTCTTTTTCATGTCTTCCCAAATCTTTAACTGCTTGTACAACCAGAAATCCAGTTCATCATCATCCTGCGCATAAATGACTTTGCCACTTTCAAGTATTTCTCCCCTCAGGTACCATGGTATCTCGTCAAATATCACTATATCATATCTCTTATTTGAGGAAATTTGCAATATCTTATCATACAAATTTTTTAAATTAATGCCCTCTTTCTTTATCACACATATATCGATATCTGACTGTTTATCTGCATACCCTTTAGCAAAAGAACCATAAACCATTATTCCTTTAGCATATTGCACAATATCCTTTAAAGCATTTAGCATATTTTTTTTTATTTTCTTATCCATTCTAAAATCACCACTGAAAAATTTTTTAAGTAATCAACCAATTCTTTCATTGATTGATAAGCCATTTTATCATTTACACCATCATATTCATGAATCAGTCTATTTCTTAATCCATTTGCCTCTTTCAATTTCTTGCCCATTTCTTTTTCCAAAATTCCCTTTTCCACTAGAAAATTGATGTTGCTGTAATCATCTCTCGCTGAGGAGTTTAATCCTCTCCTAGCCAATGCACAGATATCAGACATGACTTCAACAGCTTCTTGAAATTCTTTATAAACAGCTTTCCGCAGCACTCTATCTTCCAAAATTTTTTCAGATAGATACTTTTCGATGAATTCTATTCTATCAACCAAGGTTTCAACTTTTTCCCTTATCCTACTTTTAATGCTCTGCTTCATTTTCGTCCTTTTATTTTTTATTATAACAAGAGTTCCTCTATAAGTTTTTCTATGAAAAAACGAAATGCAACGATTTCATAGTGAATGTTTGGCTGGTCTTATCTGGCACATACAGATTTACTGATGAATGATTTTTTCAATTGAATCGCTTAAGTCAATCAATTTCTCATTTTAACCTGTCCAGTGATCTGCTATCATAATTACGTCAGCCATATTTACTTCTCCATCACCGTTCACATCTGCATCTTCGCACCAGTGAGGGCTGCTCGAGTTTTCCATCCAATGCTGTGCAACAATCACAATATCGAATATATCAACATATCCATCACCATTTACATCCCACGGGAAACGAATAAACTTGCATATGGCATCAGGAATGATAGTTTCATCCGGCAAAGCCTCCATATGCCCTACATAATCTTCCGCAACAGAGTAAAACTGGTAGTAACCCATGCCTTCAGATGGAATAAATGTCCATGTATAGTCGTCTGTTTTGCTTCCATACATACTCCAATCACCCCATGTTTCGTTATCCTCACTATATCTATAATACAATCTAACCTCTTTTACACCGCCGTCATCGCTTGCGTTTACATTTACCTCAAACATATCACCATAAATTTTGTATGGCAAAGGCATGACGTATGATTGTGGAACGTCGCAATCAACAAAGACATCATTCCATTTCATTCCCTCTCTATTTCCTTCTTTATCGACGCTGTAAAATTCTATCTCATATTTTCCGCATGGCGGATATCCATATTCAATTCCCAGTTCTGCCAAATCGATGGGATAAAATGGTGGATATGCATTCCAAACTCCGTATTCCTCCCAGTTTAATAAAATATTCCACTTACTGGTCGAATAGTTCCATTTGAATATGCGGTAATAAGTATGATTTATACCCGATTGGCCACCCAAAGGCATGTCGGTGGCGACAAGGGTTATGGTTGTCTCATCTGTAATGTAATGCAAAATATAGCCACCGTCTCCGGCAAATAAAGTAATGTTATATACAAAACCGTGAAATTGCTTTACGGTAATCGGAGGAGCAGATTGAACTGTAACATTTGCCCACGCCTGGTCGTACATCCCCTCGTTGCAGGTAACATTTACGAAGTTATGCAGAATATTTCCGTCCTCAACAGAATGAGAAACATCCACAAAAATGGTTATTACTTCGGGAATGCCCACCTCCACCACATCGAATACCCACATTTTGTTTGCCATGTCATCAGGCGGCGGGTATGAATAATTGAAGGAAACATTATCATCATACAATTCCCTGAGTACAACGTTTGTTGCAGGGGCAGTGCCCGTGTTATTCACCCATATTTTGTACATAATCTTGCCACCGCTCTCAACAATGCTGGGAAAAGCTGCTTTCTCTATTTCCAGGGCAGGCAGCGATGTCACATTCGTTAATTCAGTTGTCTCATCACTTGATCCTTCATCGCATGTGACATTGGCATAGTTGCACAATATAGTGCCATTAGGGAGAGGAGGAATATTTACATGGATAGCAATAGTTTTGCTTTCACCTGCATTTATTCTTGAAATTACCCATGTATTATTACCATAAGTGGGGGACGGAACTGCATACGAAAATGTGGTATTTATGTCATATGTTTCCACTACAATAACATTGGTAGCATTTGCATCTCCAGTATTGTTTATCCACAAATAATAAACCAGCTCTTCTCCTGCCTGTATTGGATCATCACTGTCTGCTTTTTCTATTGATAAAACAGGAGATGATACAACAGTTAAATTTGCATATGCATGGCTGGTTGCATCGTTAATGTTATTGCCGTTGCTGTCCCAATGAAGTATTGCATCA
>JAYEJS010000153.1:5474-18989 GCA_034660695.1 Candidatus Thermoplasmatota archaeon
CACTCACATTGATAATACCGTTCCATGTTATCATATCGTGTATTGAATCGTATGAAGCTGTTCCCCCATCGGATGTTGCTGAACCGCTTTCATAGGTTGTATGTGCAGGGATATAATCCTGCAGTTCATTTCCTGGATTGTCGTGGTGATTCTTGTCACCCACATTGGTTACGTTTATGATATAATGAATTGTATCCTCTGGCCTAAGAGGAATGCCATTGATGTCGATAGCTTCTTTTGCTATAATCAATTCCGGGGCGGATATGACTTGCGTATTTTCATATGTTTCATTGGTTGCATCTTGAGTGCATGTCACATTGGCCGTGTTATTGAGCATTATGTTTTCTAACGGCATATGCACTTGCACCTTGATTTCAATGGGGTATATATCTCCAGGGCTTAATAGGGCAACGTGCCATTCATTATTGCCTACATTAGGGGAGGGATTGGCTGAAATGAAAGTTACATTTGCATCGTACATATCTTTTACGATTACATCGGTTGCATTGGCATTGCCATTATTTTCTACTGTTACAGTATAATTGAAGAATGTTCCCGGATGGACTGGATCATCACTGTCTGCTTTTTCTATTGATAAAACAGGAGATGATACAACAGTTAAATTTGCATATGCATGGCTGGTTGCATCGTTAATGTTATTGCCGTTGCTGTCCCAATGAAGTATTGCATCATTTGATATGAGTGTGCCATTATCCAATGGAAAATCAACTGTTACATTGAATTCTATGGTTACGGTCTCACTCACATTGATAATACCGTTCCATGTTATCATATCGTGTATTGAATCGTATGAAGCTGTTCCCCCATCGGATGTTGCTGAACCGCTTTCATAGGTTGTATGTGCAGGGATATAATCCTGCAGTTCGTTTCCTGGATTGTCGTGGTGATTCATATTTCCCGTGTTAGTTATATAGACTATGTAGTGTATTTTATCCCCGGGTTCTAAATACAAACCATTAATATCAACTGCTGTTTTATCTATCTCCATCAATGGTGCTGATGTTACATTAGTTGGCTCGGTGTCTTCATCAGTAGAGCCTTCATCACAGGTCACATTGACGGTATTGTATATTATTGTTCCGTTCTCCATGATAGATTTTGCTCTTGCACTTACGATGTATTTAACATAACTCCCCGGAGAAAGATTTGAAATGTGCCATGTTATTGTATCCCCATTATTATATCCTCCATCTGTGTCTATAATAGAAAGATTGCTTTCATCAAAATCATCTACAACCATAATATTTGTGGCATCCTCATTTCCGCTATTTGTTACATTTATGGTATACGTGAGCATACCTCCAGCACTAACGGGATCGGGATTATCATCCTTTATAACAGTGAGGGAGGGAGCCGTTACGATGAGTATATGTCCCTGATAATGTTCGGCTTCCCTGTTACCAAGCAAATCAATAGAGAACCACCTTATCTCATTTATGCCATAATGATCCATTGTGAACATGGCAGATATTGTTCCACTTGTTGGATTTACATCACCTGAACCATTGTCCAATATTGTTTTATTGACTACCAGTTCGTCCACAACATCATTGCCATTGCTGTCCCACCATATCTCATAATGAAGATAGTTAATGCCGACTGAGCAATTCCCATCGTCAGTTCCATTCAGCCATATTGGAGTTTCGTCTGTTACAGTATATTCATCCTCTCCTCCAACCTTTTTTGTTGTTACTGGAGGAATATTGTCCACATGCACATAGCTCGCTTTAGGAATATTTGGTTCTTCAAGACACCAGAAAGTATCGTTGCTACCCCATTCTTCACCCCAGTCGTAAAAAAGAATTTCTATTGCACCATCTCCATCAATGTCAGCTATACTTGGGGACGTATGGATTGGTCCATTTGTTAAAAATTTTGATAACAAAGAGCCATTTGTACCATATAACTTGTAAAGATAACCATCATCTGAACCTATGAACACATGCAAACTCTGCTCTCCATTACTATATCCGTAGAATCCTGTTCTGGCACATTCATGCCTGAACATCGGCCATTGCAAGCGATAAAGCGAGCCATCACAGGCAAGAGCTGGAGATGAATAGACTGCCCCTCCCGTGGTGTAGTTCCACTTAAGAGAGCCCGTATTATTGAGACAATAGACACTTCCATCAAGAGAACCAACAACGATATCAAGCTCACCGTCTCCATCGACATCGCCGATGGCTGGAGATGAGTAGACTGCCCCTCCCGTTGAAAAATTCCATTCAACACTTCCTGTATTGCCATCCCATTGAAGACAATATACATTTGTATCATTTGAGCCAACAACAATCTCCAGATAAGGATCGTCATCAATATTTGCAATGGCAGCAGAAGAATAAATGCTATCGTTCGTTGTAAAGCTCCATTCAGTAGTCCCTGTCGCTCCGTCAATAACGTAAACAGTATTATCAAGCGATCCTATAATTACCTCCATATGGCTATCATTATCTATATCCGCTACAGCAGGAGATGCTATGATTGGCTGGCTGTTATTGACGACCCACAAAACATCCCAATCAACCCCCTCTACCCCAAGGCTACCATAAGCCTTAGTCCATGGAAAATAAGGGGAACGACCATAATAATCCCGCGGTAAAGTAAAACCATCATCCGTGCCATCGGAATTGTCGCCATCAAAGCACCATAAATTGTTGTAAGGATTGTTCCCTATTACCAGTTCCAGTCCATTCAAGTGTGGGTCATCATCGACAATGTCTGCAAGTGCAGGAGATGAATGCCAACAAAATTTCCCTCCAGGAGCTCCCCCGGGGGGTAAAGTCGGGAAAGTCCAAAGAAAATTTCCATTATTATCCATAACTTCCACCTCCCATCCACTGGTTGTCCCTGCTGCTATTTCTAATGCGCCGTCCCCATCGATATCACATATTGCCGGTGAGCTTCTCGCTTCATCCGTTTTAGTGTCTCTTGCCCATACTATATCTCCATTAGAAGACCAGCATCGCCATAATCCATTTGCACTAGCATTTATTTCTGGATAGAAATTTTTTGCTTCATCGCTTCCACATACGATCTCCATTTCGGGTGTAAAATTAAAAAGATCTGCGATAGCAGGAGAAGAGCCGAATACCATTTTTTTATACTGATCTTTGTAAAAGCTCTGGTCTTCCCAACAATGTGTGACCATGGGTTGATAAGAATAGTTCCACTGCTCCTGCAATTGGCTTTCGCCAGAGGTTTCAACATTACCTGCATAATCAACGCTATAAAAAATAATCCTATGGTGACAAGAATTTGAAATAGTGAAGTATGTAGAAATACTTCCCGAGGAATTATCAGAATCGTTTAGATCATTATCGTAAACGGTTACATTTTTCTCAAGAATTTCAAATATTCCATCTCCATTGCTGTCACACCACACCCCATAGTGTGTATAATTTACTCCACTATAATCATCTGTTGCATTAAGCCATATTTCTGTAGATGAATTAATCCATTTTCCTCTTTCGTCCTCATAAAACGGTGCAGCATATTTTATTGAGGTAACTGGCGGCGTCGTATCGCCGTCTGTTTCAGAAAAAAATTCCCCGTGAGAGTTGTTTATACTCGATAAAACAGAAGTGAGAAGTAAAATTACCGTGCTTATTACAATAAAAACGATCAATCGTTTTTTGTTATTAGTACCCATATATTCCATAATGCATTGTTTGCATTTAAAATTAACCTTCCAATAAGAAAGTAGAAAATTTCAGATGCAACTACCCGAAGGGCAATATAAATCTGCATCCAAGCATGATTCTTGTAATTTTCAGAAATATTATATGCAGGAAACTGTTCCAGGGCTCGTGAAAGTCGAATGGAAGAATTATCCCATTGATGTAATCATCTGCCTTGCATGGAGCATTGCCACATTTATGGCGGTAATTCTTGACTTGCACGCGATAAGGGTACTGTTTGGTCTGCCATTCATCCTATTTATCCCTGGATATGTACTTGTATTCGCTTTATTTCCCGGGCGCGATATAAGCTTAATAGAAAGGATTGCATTGAGTTTCGGCCTTTCTATTGCAATAGTGCCTCTCATAGGGCTAGCCCTTAATTACACCCCGTGGGGAATCCGCCTTGAACCGATTTTAATAAGCCTTACCTCTTTTGTTTTTGTCATTTCTGCTATTGGATGGTACAGATGGCAACATTTACCAGTAAGGCATCATCCACCACTAAAAAGAAGGTTTTTCGTGTCCATTGATATTCATTTTCCAAAAGGTGATAGCAAGCTGGAAAACGTTTTGACTGTTGTCCTCATCATCTCCATTCTAATTTCTGTCTCGCTTCTCGCCTATATCGTTGTTACACCCCATGTTGGCGAATCGTTCACCGAATTTTATCTCCTCGGCCCAAGCGGAAAGGCGGAAGGATACCCAACGAATCTTTCCTTAGGGGAAAACGGGACAGTCATCATAGGCATCGCCAATCATGAACACGAGGTTATAAATTATACTGTGGAAATATGGCTCGTAAATCAATCATGGAGATACAACGAATCCTCCAAAGAAAACGAGAGTGCTGTTCACGACATGTGGTTTATGAAAAAAATAGAAGTTCAATTGAATTTTACCACACCAAACATGGAGGAGGAATGGAAATCTCAATGGGAATATAATTATTCATTTAATATAACAAAGAGAGGCTCTTTCAAAGTTGCTTTTCTCCTTTTTAAAGGCGAAACCAACGAGTTCATAGAGGGAAATGATTATCCGGAAGAAGAAAAAAGGCTTTCACAGGCTTATAGGGAATGCCACCTGTGGATCACCATGAATAATCCGCCCGTGGCAAACTTTACGTACAATCCTTGCAGTCCAACCACGACAGACAGCATTACCTTCATTGACACAAGCTTTGACTCGGATGGTTACATTGTCAATCGGTCGTGGGATTTCGGTGACGGTAATAGGAGTTACGGCGAAAACACACTTATATTCGATGGTGTAAATGACTATATTGATTGCGGCAATGATACAAGCCCAAATATTACTACTAACTGCACCATCGAGTTTTGGTTCAAACCACGTGACTTTACCAGGAATTACTCTTGTTTGATTCAAAAAAATGGTGCCTATGCCATTCAGTTCTTACCTTCCAAGAAAGCTCTCCGACTCTATGATTACGGTCACGAAAGTTCTGTAGACAGCGATGCCATCTTTACAGAAGGTGAGTGGCAGCATGCAGCAATGGTGAAGAATGGCTCACGTGTAACCTGGTATAGAAACGGTGTAATTGCAGGCAAAGGAACATTGGCCGGTGATGCATTTTCCACTTCTATGGCCGCACTGTATATCGGCATTGACAAGGATTTATCTAGCAATGCCTTCAGCGGAGATATAAAGGGGGTAAGAATTTACAACCGGACTCTAATGGACATCGAGATTGAAAACAATTATCAAGGCAATATTACAACTGGCGGGCTGGTTAGCTGGTGGATGTTAAATGAAGGCCA
Source organism: Candidatus Thermoplasmatota archaeon (assembly GCA_034660695.1). NCBI lineage: Archaea > Methanobacteriati > Thermoplasmatota > Thermoplasmatota archaeon. The sequence continues at coordinate 10,954 of JAYEJS010000153.1, forward strand.
TGGAAGCATCGCCTATGACAGCACCCCAAACTACAACCGTGGAACAATATTTGGGGCAACATGGAAAAACTGTGCACGGCATAGCTACGCTGCTGGCGGCAACTACATGGTTACTCTGGTGGTAAGGGATGATGATGGAGGAAAAGATAGTATAAGTAAGCCTGTAGCAGTCACCTAGACTGCAAACATTTTTTAATTGTCATAAGATTACAAGGCAGTATGGGCATCGAGAGCATGGAGTATGCAAGGCTGCTGTGGGGCATCATGATGATGATTTTATCCGGTTATTTATGGAGTTTGCTGATTTTTAAGAAGATGAAAGTGCAGGAAAGAATTGTCTTTGGATTCGGCTTCACACTTGCAGTTTCTGCATGCATCGTTATGCTCTTTTCCATATGGATGAGAGTAACGGGCTCTTTTTTTGCCCTACTTTTTGTTGTTTATATGGCCATACCGATTCCGTTTCTTGCAATGAAGAAAAAAAGTTTTTCTTTTGCTCTTCCAGAAAGAAAGAAAATAATGAAAGGCATTATTTTGGCAGGCATACTGATATTTGTTTTTTACATGACATTCCTTCCCCATTCCGTCAGGGAATATGATTTACCTTTTCATGCCGATGAATGGGTTCACTGGGGATATATAAGGGGTTTCATGGATTCTGGTGAAATAAAATTTCCGAATCCTTTTACAGGTGGAGAATGGATGGTCGATCCAGAAATTGGTTTCCATGTTTTTCTTGCATGCTTCAAATGGCTTTCTGGTGCAGAGTTGAAAGCAATATTCCTTTTCATGCCTTCCTTGCTGGCTGTTTTTACAAGCCTGACGGCATTTTCCCTTGGAGAAAGAAGCGAGAGAAAATTTGGGCTTGGAGCTGCTTTCCTCGTTGCTTTCATTCCAACGAGTAATCGGTTTCTGGGCCCTTCCTTTCTCGTTCCCCTCTCTCTTGGACTTTTTTTAACCCTCCTTTCTCTTCTAATTGCCCAGATGAAAAGTTACAGAAAATATCCACTGCTCTTTTTTATGGTTCTTTTCACGGCCGTTGCTCATCCCCCATCTGCCGTTGCAATGGCTATAGCGCTTCTTTGCTACGCCATTTTATTACCGATTGAAAAAAATTACAGGGAGGGAGCATTTATTGCACTGGCAGTCATTGCACCTTTTTTAATTTCCTACCTTGTTATACCAAAATCTTATTTCGAAATGGGGATAAGTTCCCTTTTCGGAGAGAAATATACATCAACGTTGTCAATGGTTGATATTAATTCTTATATGGGGCACTTAGGATATATAGTACTGGCTCTATTCTTTTTCGCTTCATTCATGGCAATATATAAGGGAAAAGCTTTACATCGGGGCATGTTTTTAGCTGCTTTATCTTTTATTTCAATTATTTTCTTGTATGACAATTATAATTTTGGCCTTTCAATAATGTATGATCGTTCCTTCTCATATCTATTTTTGTTTATAACTATCCTTGCCGGTTACGGCCTTGCGGGAATAAGAGAGTATGGAGAGAAGGGAATAAACTATGCTATAAAATCAAAGAAGTTTTTTCATGGCAAAATATCAGCAAAAAGAGTTAGCATTGCTATCGTCATTCTTTTATGTCTTACAAACGCTTTCTTCGCCGTTCCTCAACATAAAGAAGAGCCATACTACAAAGTTATTAGTGAAAAAGAATTCAATGCATTTGATTGGATAAGAAATAATATTGACGGCTATAGGGATGAACACCATTCTTTTGATAGGGCGGCAGTGCCTCCATTAAAAGCACCTGCTTTCTCTGCAGTAACGGGAGTCCATACAATCTGCTCCAATTTTTTGCCGAAATATGGAATGAATATAGAGAAAGAAATGAAATCTTTCCTTGCAGGAAAAGGAAAAGACATAGATTTTTTGGAAAAATATGACATAGGCTTAGTGTATAAAAATTGCGAGAATGAAAATCTTTTGGAAATACACGAAAACATGTATCTTTATTATGGCCTGCCACCGACAGCCAATTTCACATTCACTCCAAGGAATGAATCTGTCACCTTTATCAGCACATCTACAACACCATATGGAAAAATAATAAATTGGACATGGGATTTTGGCGATGGGGATATTTCAAACGGAAAAATACACGGATTGAAATTTGAAGAAGGCGATTATGCAAAAACAAAAATGAAAATGAACGGAAGTTTTTCGATAGAAATGTGGATACAACCGGACTTTTCGTACAATGATGGTGAAATACATGAATGGTTTTTATGGTATGGCGGGGGAACGTACATTAACTGTTTCAAACATTCAAACAATAGGGTATATTTTGTGGTTAGGGGCGAGAAATGGAAAGCCGCTCATCCAGTCATAGAATTTGACGCGAATACATGGCACCATTTTGCTGGTATCTATGACAAAACAGGCAGATTTACTTTGTACTGGGATGGAAAGTTCATTGAATTTGCCACGGGAGGGGGAAAAATTTCCTCTGAAGAGGGCAGTATTATAATAGGCGGGAGAAATAACAGATGGTTCAACGGATGTATAAGAGATGTCAGAATTTATGGGAGGACATTAAATAACTCCGAAGTGGAAGGTAATTATAACGGAAATGTTGTTACAAATGGTTTAGTATCGTGGTGGAAGTTTGATGAAGGAAAAGGAAATATTGCATATGGTAGAATCGGGGGGCAAGATGCAACAATTTATGGGGCAAGATGGGTGAATTATGCGGAATATACATATGGCAAAGCGGGAGAATACGAGGTAACTTTAACGGTACGGAACGAGGACGGGCTCAGCGATTCAATTTCAAAGAAAATTTTTGTTTCTTCCTCATAATGATGTAAAATATGATCGCAATCATTACTGCAAAAATGGTTACCCAGTAGTTGTCGGAGCGTATCGCATAAATTTGCCATTCGTTCCAGCTCAGCGGGAACAAAAGTTTCATTCCGCCAGAAGTATGCCTGAGAAAGAAATCCAGTACAAAGTGAGTTGTTACTCCCACGGATAAAAATATGAAAGCCTCTTTTATCTTCGGGAAAAAAGATGCTATGATTCCTGCAACAAGTAAAGAGCCGACAGGGGTATGCAACGGATCGAAAAAGCCGTGGGTATCTATTTTTAATGCGGTAAAGACAAGGTTTATTTTTATTAAATCCGGTAGGAGAGAGCCGACAATAACTAAAGAAACATCCATTTTTGCTGCCCTCCCCGTAATCCATCCCGCGATGGTATGCGTAAGCCAATCAGGCATTTTTACCCTCGAACATGAATTTTTTAAAGTTGAATTTCCAATTACGGAAAAGGAAATAAATGGCGAAGGGAATGGCTGGGAGAGAACGGATGAATATGAGGCTGGATTTCCAGCTGCTGCTCACCATGATTTTTTTAGCTGTTACATGTCCCTTTCCATCCAACACACCGGTAACCTCCACAATATCTCCTTTTTTCAAACTTATATTTTTTGTTCCTATTGTTAGAGAATTGTAGGGAGGTTCCGTGAGACATATTTCTATTTCCCCATTGTTTGCTTCAACCACCTTTCCGCCAAAAGATACTTCAGTATTATTATATTTCTCAAAATTTTTTAGAATATAATCCATGTCCGGGTCTTTTTTGTCGTGTTCTACAAGGCTGTATGCCATAAGAAGAAAAAGGATAATAAGAAAAAGAAATGCTGTCCGTCTCATTGCCGTGAAAACTTTACACATTATTTTTAATTTTCGACCGTTTGGCTTTTATACTGCTTTTTATTTATGCTTGACAATGTGCCTTCATACAAGTTGTGGTTCGGAAGAGAGGGTATGGCTTCCTTTAAGAAATGATGAAAAGAGTGAAGTAGCTCTCCATCCATGGTGCACTAAATGCGGCACGGTGAAAAATATTTCCTCTGATAAAGCAAAAAAGATGGGATATTGGACAAATATCCTGGCACGCATATCGCAGCGGTTTAACGTTGCTCAAGCACAAAAAAGGCTTGCCGCGAAAGAGCTTGAAGCATATGACGGATTTGATGATGTTTATTCATTAACTGGCAGTTCTCAGCAAAAAATTTTTGTAGAGGTGGTAAAAAAATATTTTAACCTGAGGGAAAAAACAATCTATTCCTTTCTCTGATAATCTGAATTGATGTGATGATAGGAGGGCTATCAGTTGGCCAGTTTGAGGAAGGAAAGTATTATCTATTAGGATTTATTGGCAAAGGAATACGGAACCGAAAAGGAAGAAGTAAGATCATATGCGTAGCCCCGCTCAAGTGCTGAAGATGCAATATCTTTAAATATCCCTCAACTGATATGAAAATGGTGGGAAGATGGTATCCTGGGCATTTGAAGAATTAAGAAAGTTAGATGAAATGCAGCCAGAAGCTATTGATGAAATTCTGAAAGAGATTAGAGTGAAAAATCCCGATATTTTCAAGTCTTTGGTTATAGGTGCTTATATAGATGAAAAGATAAATTTGAGTAAGGCTGCAGAATTGCTGGAAACCACAAGGATCGAACTTCGAAGGGATTTTAGAAAAAAGGGAGTACCCATTAGGTCAATATCTCGTGAAGACGTAATTGCAGAAACAGAAGCGATGAAGGAATGGAAATAATTACAGATGCTACGGTTTTATCGAATTTTGCTCTAGTCGATAAATTGGACGTTCTTGTAAATACAGTTCACGTTTGCACCACTGAAGAAGTGATCGAGGAACTAAAAGTTTGCACGAAAAAGGGGATTTTCAAATTTGATGTGGGCATTGAAGTGGTTGATATGAGTGCAGAGGAACGATTAACATTTTCGAGGTTAAGAGGAAAATTTGGAAATGGAGAAGCTTCTTGTCTCGCCGTAGGGATGCATAAAAAGCTTAAGATACTCACGGATGACTTTGATGCAAGAAAATTTGCCCAGCGAATAGCCATTCCAGTTTCTGGAACTATAGGCGTGCTGGTGAAAGCGGTTGAAAAAGGCATTATTTCTGCCAGAGAAGGGCAGAAAATACTTCATAAAATGATAGGAAGAGGGTTTTACTCATCAATTGAAGATTTTTACCGGATTTTACAGAAGGGAGAGGATGTATGAAAACCTAGGTAGAGATGAAAAGACATCCTCTGCATGTTTGGTAAGAGTGCATTGGCAAATCCTTCTCCATAAATGCATGAGGAAAGAATGAAAAAAATGAAGATACTTGCAGCAATGAGGAAGCAACTATTGGAAGCGTTGTCTTAAAGGCGAAAAGGCACGTTGACGAAGTATTAGTAATAGATAATGGAAGTATTGATGACACGGCAAAGGAAGTGGGTCGTTACTTTAGATGGAGATGAAATTTCGCATGTTTTGAATCATTAATTATGTAAAATTACATAACGTATTTATACGTAATAAATATTATAGCTTGGTGAAGAGATGGAAAATCCGTTTGATTATCAAAGAATTGTAGTAGGAGAATCATTCGTAGATAGGGAGAAGGAATTAAAAGCTCTGATCGATGCAGTGCTTTCTGGAGAAAATATTTTATTGTATTCTCCAAGAAGATATGGGAAATCCTCACTTTTAAAAGAAGCGATTCGCAGAATAGGCGAAGAGCGTATTTCAATTTATGTGGATCTCTGGGAATGCCTCACTGAGGTAGAGATTGCCGAAAAGTTGGCCAGCGGTATAATAAATGCAGCTTATAACAAGATTGAGAAAGCTGCTACTATGCTCAAAGAGGGGATTACATCTGCCAGACCTCTTCTGACAATAGAAAAGGATGGAAGCATTGGAATAAAACTAGAATTTATTGAACGTGAAAAGACACTAAGAGAAACTATCATGATGATCCAAAAGATTGCAGAAAAACGGAAGAAAAAAGTGATTGTTGTAATGGATGAGTGTCAAGTGATTGCAGAGTTTAAAGGACATCGTATAGAAAAGGTCATCAGAAGTACAATTCAAGAGCAGAGTATGGTTACGTATATATTTTCAGGCTCGAAACAGCATGTCCTTGAGGCAATGGTGAATGAAAAAAGTAGGGCATTTTACAAACAGCTTAGACCAATGACCCTAGGGCCGATACCCATAGGAGCATTTACACCTTTTATAAAAAAAGGTTTTTCACAGGTGACAAATATTGATGATGATGCAATAGCTGAGATTTATAGACTTGCTTGTGGAAACCCACAGAGAATCCAACAAATCTGTCATTGGCTTTTTTCTAAAGCAATAGATGGAAAAGTTCCTACACCTACCCTTGTAAAAGAGGTTGTTGTGGAGATATGTTTGAGTTTGGATAAAGAATTTGAGGATGAGCTAGATGGAATAAAAAACAGAAGGCAAAGACAAATTCTCAAAGCCCTATCAATTGATCCAACTGAAAAGCCTATGTCTATGGAATTTATCCAGAAACATGCATTGGGTCCTGCAAGTAGTGTTCAAACTGCACTGAAAGGACTGATAGAAAAAGGCGTGCTGGACAATAGATACGAGTTTGTTGATCCTTTATTTAAAGTATGGCTTTTATTTAAACATCGTAAAATGATTTGATGTTTAAAAACGAATATATGTATGGAGTAAGCTTTATGAATACAAGCTTATTAAGGTGAAAATGAAAAAAATGAAGATACTTGCAGCAATACCCTGCTATAATGAGGAAGCAACTATTGGAAGCGTTATTTTAAAGGCAAGAAGGCATGTCGATGAAGCTCTGGTAATAGATGATGGAAGTATTGACAGCACGGCAAAGATAGCAGAAGAGGCAGGAGCAAAAGTAATAGGGCATGAGGAAAATAAAGGTAAGGCATACGGGATAAAAAGTGCTTTTAAATATGCCTTGGAAAATGATTTTGATGTTGTTGTTACTCTGGATGGAGACGGGCAGCATGATGCAGACGAAATTCCAGATTTGCTAAGGCCTGTTATAAATAGGGAAGCAGATATGGCAATAGGTTTCCGTTTTGGCAGGCTTACAGAAATGCCTTTATGGAGGAAGACGGGGAAAAGAGCCCTGGATTATGCCACAGGGTTGAAAGCAGAAAAGGTTACAGACAGTCAGTGCGGATTCAGAGCTTTCAATAGAAAAGCCGTGGAAGGGTTTGTCCATCGTTTGAGAGGAAATGGATTCAGTGCGGAGAGTGAGCAATTAATTCTTGCAAAAGATTTTAACCTAAAAATTGCTGAAGTAAGAACTTCCTGTAAATACAAAAATTTGAAAACGTCTAAAAAAAATCCGTTCTCACATGGCCCTTCTGTTTTAAGATATATTCTTTGGCTCGTTGCTGAAAGGAGACCGTTGCTCTTTATCGGTGTTCCTGGACTGGCTTCTATCCTGGTGGGCTTATTTTTTGGAATGAAAACACTACAATATTACAGCAAAGGCGAAGTTTATCTATCAGGTGCTCTGCTTGCCATTTTCTTTTTGATTATCGGCACTCTGGCTGTTCTCATGAGTTTGCTGTTGAATATTCTTCCGCACATTATTCAAAGGGCAAGAGAAGATTAAAATGAAAATTTGTATTATCCTGGGAACACGCCCAGAAATAATAAAGATGAGCCCGATAATAAGGGAATGCGAAAGGCTTAGTTTAGATTACTTTATTTTGCATACAGGTCAGCATTATTCGTACAATATGGACAGAGTTTTCTTTGAACAATTGGAGTTGCCAGAAGTAAAATATAATCTGGATGCAGGCTCAGGCTCGCACGGGGAGCAGACCGGAAAGATGCTTATTGGGATTGAGAAGATTTTGATGAAAGAAAAACCGGATGCTGTTTTGGTAGAAGGGGACACGAACACGGTATTAGCAGGTGCGTTAGTAGCCACGAAATTGCATATAAAAGTGGGGCATGTTGAAGCTGGTTTAAGAAGCTATGACAGAAGCATGCCGGAAGAAATCAATCGCGTTTTAACCGATCACTGCTCGGATTATCTTTTTGCACCGACAGAAAAAGCGAGGCAAATCTTACTTGGCGAAGGCATTCTGGATGAAAAAATCTTTGCTACTGGAAATACGATTGTGGATGCAGTGTATCAAAATTTAAAGATAGCAAGCAGTAGAAAAAACGCACTTAATGACTTGCAC
>JAYEJS010000154.1 GCA_034660695.1 Candidatus Thermoplasmatota archaeon
TGACGAGCAACTCCTTGAAGAATTGAGAGACTTACAAGTAGCTCTAGTGAAAGATGTTCGGACAGGTGATATTCAGTTGAAAGTCAAGGAGATGAACCCTGTACAAGCTGCTGTTTTTTCGCAACTAAGACTTGATAGGTATATCAAAGTTATTTAGCAGCGAAAATTCTAAAATTTTACTACACTTCTACAGAAGGAAAAATCAAGGATCTTTTAAACTTGAGTTTAAATCTAAAAATTTCCCTCTATTTGAATGATTTCTCCAAAAATGCGACAATGGCCTGCATAAAAAGAATTCTGAATTCTGTAAAGAGGCACAAGGCTGTTGACGGAAAAAGAGGATATCTTGATTTCATAATAGATTTTGTTTAGACCTTCCTCATCCCTCATTTTTCTCTCTCGACGGCAAACTTCGCAATTTCAGTCAGCATGGCTTTTGCATCGCTATCTTTCAGCTCTCCCAAATTCTCTCTTGCATCCATAGAAAATTTTATTGCCTTATCCTTTGCATAATCCAGTGAGCCCGAATCCTTAAAAATTTTTATTACATCGTTTACCTCATCGTCAGATGCATCCTTTTTTCCATATAGCTGCAGCAGCCTGTTTCTGTTGGGCGAATTTTTCAATGCATGGAGGAAAACAAGCGTTCGTTTTCCCTCTCTTATGTCACTCCCCACAGGTTTGCCGATATCCTTGCCGATGATATCCAGACAATCATCCCATACCTGGAAGGCCATTCCAAGATTTCTTCCATACATTTTCAGCGCTTTTATTTCCTGCGGACTTCCGTTACCGATTATTGCCCCCCCATAAGCGGCGTACTCGAACATCTTTGCCGTCTTCTTTTCAACCATGAGTAAGAAATCCTGCTCATCCACTTCTTCCATTTCCTCGAAGCTCATATCCATCTGCTGCCCTTCGCATATTTCCCTGGACGTGACGGAAAGATTTTTCACCAGCGTTTTTACCATATCTGGGTCATCTTCCGTTTCTGTCACTATCTCGAATGCCTTGGCAAAGAGGGCGTCCCCTGCAAGTATTGCCGTTGCTTCCCCGAATTTTTTGTGTACAGAAGGCATGCCCCGCCTTTCCTCATCCTTGTCCATGATGTCGTCATGGACGAGCGTGAATGTGTGGGTTATTTCCAGTGCAACACCGAACGGTATCGCTTTTTTTCTTTCGCCCCCCACCGCTTCGCATGCCAGCATTGCTATGATTGGGCGGAGCCTTTTTCCACCAGCAGACGGAAGGTACTTTACTGCATCATACAGCTTTTTCGGCTCTTTTTCACTCAGGTAGCCAGTTATGGCTTCATTCACTTCATCCATCAGCTCGTTCATACCGTCCATAGATCCGCCTCCTTTAATTCTTCAAGGTTCTTGCATCCTGTGAGAAACATTACATTTTTTAATGCCTTTACGCTGATCCCCATTTTATCATCGCCATCATCAAGAAGGACGGAAGCCATGCCTGCGGCATCTGCCCCCAGGGCAATGGCTTTTGCAACATCAATTCCATTTCTTATGCCGCCTGTTGCGATTATTGTCATGCCGGTATCGCGGCACGCTTCTCTAACCTCAATGACAGACAACGGCGTGGGTATCCCCCAATCCCTGAACATACGGCCCAGCTCTTCCTGTACGCTTTCACCCATCTTTTTTGCCCTGTGTGCCTCTATGGCTGCAAACGATGTGCCGCTCATACCTCCAACGTCTATGCCAGCTATGTCTGTTCTGCACAGCCGTAATGCAACCTCTTTTGATATCCCGGCACCCGTCTCCTTGATTATGACAGGAGTGGAAAGTGATGATGCAACCTCCTGTATTTTGTTGAGGCAACCTTTTGCATTTCTATCGCCTTCTACCTGTATTGACTCCTGCAAAAAATTCAGATGGATGGCAAGCGCATCCGCATCGATCATTTTTACGGCTTGTGATGCCTTTTCGACTGCATCTTTCCATTCCAGAAGCTGTGGAGCCCCTATGTTGGCAATCTTTAGTGGAATGTTATAATTGTTTATCACGGAATAACTGTCAGCCAGGCTTTCATCCTCAAGAGCGGTCCTCTGGGAGCCAACCCCCATCCCCACCTGGAATTTTTCGGCAACTTTTGCAAGCCTTTCATTCACTTCCCTTGCCTCATCAAATCCACCGGTCATGCCCGCAATTATGATGGGAGCTTTCATTTCCTTTCCGAACTCTTTCCAGGTTATATCTATCTCGCCCATGTCTATTTCTGGCAGGGCGTTATGTACGAATTCTATATCATCCCAGTAATTGTACGTTGCGCTAACTTCTTCATTTCTGGATATTTCAAGATGCTCTTTTTTTCTTCCGTTCATTTTTCAATCACCCTCGTGCCAACAACTTTACCGTTTATGGCATCTCTCAATCTTCCCGGCTTTCTGCCGTTGACCACATCAACTTCGATACCTGAATAAACCATCTCTTTTATAGATCTCACCTTTCCAGCCATGCCCGATGTTACATCAGCCTTTACATCTCCTCTGAAGAATATGCCATTCAATTCGTCGGCACTGCATTCCCTGATGATGCTGCCCTTTCTGCCAGGATCGGCATATATCCCGTCAACGTTTGTGACAAAGATTGCCCTTTCGGCCCCCAGCTCCTTCGAAAGCGTTTCCATGAGGGCATCCCCTGAAATGATTGAAACATCGTTGTTGAGAAGAACATCACCAAACGTTACGGGCATAAGCCCCACCTCCACCAGCCTCCCAATCCTGTACGAAAACTTTTCGTCAGGAAAAGGAAAGGGCGGCATGGACACGGCGGGAATGCCGGCAGAGCGGAGAGCATCCATGACTTTCAGATTCAGCTGTCGTACAGTAAAGTGTGTCAGCGATATGCCATCAATCTGTTTTTTTCTGTTTACAAATCCCTTATGCAGTCCATGTTTCTTTGCCTGAGGGTGCCCGAACGAGCCTGCCCCGTGAACGATCATGACTTTTTTGCCTGCCTCTGCTATTTCCCCTGCAAGGCGGTAGGTTATCCTTTTATTAAAGCGGCATTCCTTTTCCTTGTTTGTTATAACGGAGCCACCAAGTTTTATGGCTATCATTTAAATCTTTATCATATCGGCTTCTTTTTCACCTGCTTCTATGCGCAATCTGTCACCCGTGTTTATTTTATCAATTTCAATGCCATCAATGCACGGTATGCCGGCGAGAATGGCCCCCGTTGCAACTATGGTTTCCGTTTCGCTGTTGATAATTGCAAGAGGTGAAACTCCATTCTTCTTCAGCCCGTATATGACGTAAGAGCCGACAGTGGAGCCCTTTCCGCAGGGAAATACCAGCATTTTATCCTTCACGCATTCTCCCTCAATTTCACTCCCTTTTTCTATGACAATGCCAGTTTTTGCATCTATACCCCCATAAAATCCTATCGGCTGATGTGATACAAGTGCTGTTCCTTCTGCCATTCCCGGGTAAATTGTTCTTGCCTTCATTTTTCCTCCAATAATGCATCTATATTGCCAAAAACCACTTTCTGCTTGCAGAAGCTTGGCAGGTAATTCGCAGCCTTTCCGGAATTGACAGCTGTTGTATTGAACAATTTCTCTATCGGTGAGACTACCATGCAAGTATCGGCAACTATTTTTCCTCCTGCATTCTCTATTATTTCCAGAAGCCCCATTCTCTGTACGGTTTCTTTCATCGCCCTAGAAGTGCATACCCATAAAGGCTTTTTCAAATTTTTTCCTTTAACTTTTTCTGCTATTGCTATAATCTCCCTCAATGACGCATGGGGACATCCAACTATGACGACATCTGGTTCCTTGCCAGTATTGAGTTTCTCGTATGTCTCCCTAATTTCTTCATTGCCAAATTCTATCTTTTCAATGCCATCGGTGTCCATCATGCCGGCTTCTGGAGTCATTTCATCTACATGGTACAGCGCCACCGCCCCGGATGCGGCCATCGCAGCCCCGAGAGCCTTCAGATTGTCCGTATCTGCTTTCTTTATGCCCCTGAAGTAGGGGATTTTGTTCTTCACTGCAGCTCCAACAAAATATCCCATCGCCCCGAAATCTGCATTAAAGTCCAAATCTGCCCTGACATCAATGACGAAATCAGGCTTCCTGTTTTCATCCAAATGGAGACCATAATTGGGCGTCAGGCCGCATATGGCTGCGGCAAGTGCGGAAGGCCCTCCCTCTCTGTTTGTTTTTGCCCCTATGACGGAATTGGCAAAAGAGATTGCGGACGACTCGGACCATGCTATATGTTCCCCGAAACGGGGCAGATTTCCTGCAAGGTACGGGGTGCAGGTTGCCGTAATTACAATACCTATTTTTTTGAATGCATTCATTATCAGCTTTTGTTTTTCCGCAAAATCGGCGGGGATGCCGAGCTCCTGCCAATTTTCAAGATCCATGCCGGCAGGATTGAGGTATGTCAGAATTTTTACTTTCGCTCCTTTTGAAGCAAAATCTTCCAGAAATTCAAGGCCCGGGTCGCCGATGGATTTGTAAGAGACACCTGCCACTTGAGCAGAGCCGACGGGAATCATTTTATCGGCATTGTAAATGTCTCCCAGCCTGACAAGCAGGCGAATCATTTTTGCAGCAACCTCGCCCTCCTCACCATCCAGCATTCTTTCCTGTTCTTTTGTGAGATACATCAAGGGTATATGTATTTCTCTTTCTTAAATGTTGAGGATTCTTTTTTGGCTTTCGGCTGAGAGAAGGTTTTTCCCACTCTACAAATATGCTTACCTGCAGGTCATAGAAGTTACAGAAATGAACATCAATACCGGTAAAATAAATGGATGGAATTGTTTATCATAATCTGCATAAAATCTTCTATGATAATTCTTTGAGAACAAGGAGAAAATCATATTCCTCCATGATTCTCGTGTTGCCTTTTTCGCTACCTTTATCTATCACCTCCTATTTATATATTCTGATGGTGAGGTCGATTGACGACACTCTTCTATACGGGTACAAGAGATAAAAATATTAGCATCACCATTTCAGAATAGCCAAATTTTAATATTGATTGTTCATTTAAGCAGAGGATGGAAAAAGAAAAACTTTCCAACATGGAAAAAAAAGTTCTTCTCGCTTTAAAGGATAATGGCGGGGAAGCGACCCCAGAAAAAATAATGGAAACAGGGATGGAGATGGTGAAGGTGATGAACGCTTCCTCATGGCTTCAGTCAAAAGGTTTGGTAAATATTAAAGAAAGCATCAGCAAGAAATATTCCATAACGGATGAAGGAGAAAAATTTTTGAAAAACGGGCTGCCGGAAAAAAATTTGCTGGGCAGACTGATGGAAGGAGAAAAAAGTTTCGAGGAACTGGGACTTGGAAAAGAAAACATGGGCATTGCTGTAGGCTGGCTCAAGAGAAAGGGCTGGTGCGAAATTGAGAAGAGGGGAGGGAAAAAATTTCTCAGGCTAACAGACGAAGGAAGGAAAGTATCCGGGGAGAAAAGTATAGAAGAAAAATTGCTAGAAGCCCTGAAGGAAGGAAAGGAAGGACTGGATGAGAAGGTACTCCAGATACTTAAAAGAAGAGGCGCCGTAAAGGAAAAAGAAAGCATAGTGAGGACCATCTATCTCACAGAGGACGGAAAGAAAATCGTTGAAAATGGGTTGGAAATAAAGGATGAGATAGTCCAGCTTACCCCGGAAATAATAAAAAGTGGCATATGGAAAGATAAAAATTTCAGAAAATATGATATAAATGCATTCTCTCCTCCTATTTACCCGGGAAAACATCACCCTTTAACACAGTTGATAAATAAAATCTGCCGTATTTTTGTTGAAATGGGATTCAGCGAAATAAAAGGCAGTTACGTTGAATCGTGCTTCTGGGATATGGACATTCTGTTCATCCCTCAGGACCATCCAGCGAGGGATATGCAGGATACGTTTTACTGCAATAATCCTTCGGAAATGAAGGTAGATGAATCATTGCTTGAGATAATAGCCAATGTTCACGAAACAGGCGGCAAAACAAACTCAAAAGGATGGGGGTACCAATTCTCGAGGCAGGAGGCAAAACGGGTTATTCTACGCACCCATACAACCGTCAACACGATACGCTATCTGGCAGAAAATCCCGAACCACCAGCAAAAATATTTTCCATAGGTAAAGTATTCAGAAGAGAAAATATAGATATGACACATCTGCCGGAATTTTATCAAATAGAGGGCATAGTTTATGAGGAAGATGCAAATTTCTGCGAATTGATCGGGTTACTGAAAGAATTCTACAAAAAAATGGGATTTAAAAAGATCAGATTCCGCCCCGCTTATTTTCCGTATACCGAGCCCTCAATGGAAGTAGAAGTGAAATGGAATGGTAAATGGATGGAGCTCGGCGGCTCGGGAATATTCCGGCCGGAAGTAACTGAGCCGATTGGGGTAAAAGAGCCGGTGCTTGCATGGGGTCTCGGGCTGGAGAGAATAGCGATGATGGTGCTCGGCCTCTATGATATAAGAGATTTATATTTCAGTGATATAGAATGGCTAAGGCGCCTGCCATTACTATAGTTTGTCTGTAAGCAGTCTAACAAGGTCTGTCCTTGTTACAATGCCCTTTATTTTTTCGTCATCGCCAACTATTGGAACGCACCCGATTTCATTTTTCATCATTATTGCCGCAGCTTCCTCTACGGTTATATCCTCATTTACAATTATCGCCGGTGTCTTCATTACGTCCCTTACAATAATTTTTCTTATACGATGATTTTGATGACCGAGAGAATGAACCTTTTTGAGTTCTGAAAGGGCAAATGCAATCTCTTCATCCGACAGTATTCCCACGACCTTCCCATCATCAACAACGGGTAGTCTTGCTATATCGTTATTGAATAATATGCGTCTTGCATGGATAACACGGTCATCCGGCTTTACGGAATAGACATCGGTGCTCATTATTTCTTTCACTTTTTCGTTTCCTTTAACGAAAGGGAGCAAATCCGCCTTTGTTACGACCCCTACCAGCAACCCATTTTCAACTACCGGCAGCATCGTCAGCCCGGGTTTTCCTACCGTCGCCAATATCTCTTTTACGTCCATTTCAGGATAAATTGCCTCGAATTTTTTGTCCATAACACTAGAGGCATGCATTCTTGACGGCGGTATACCCCTGCTCCTCAGACTGCCCAATTTGTCTGCTATTTTATTATCTGTTACTATCCCTACTAACTTTTCGCCATCCATAACCGGTATTTTGCTAATATTGTGCTTTTTCATCAAATCCATCACATGTTTCAAATCTTCATTTTTATTAACGCATATAAATTCCTTTGTCATTATTTCCTTTATTTTCATCAAATCCCTCCTATTTATAGGATTCTGTGCAGGATTCGCAAAGCAGGCGACCGTCCACTTCAACAAGTCTGTCCGAAAGCATTCCGCATCCCTCACATTTTCCGTGTAGGAATACCCGCTTTCTATAAGAATTTTCCCCTGACCCGGTAATTGATGCAAGCTCCCTCACCACGTCAAGCAGCATCGGGGAAATTTGCAATAAATCTCTCTGTGTAACCATTCCGACCAGTTTTTCATTTTCTACAACCGGCAGCCTTCTTATCTTATTTGCGCCCATAATTTTTATTGCTTCCTCTATCTTCGCTTCTGGCGAGATAGTTACAGGGGGACAACTCATAATCTCTTCTACAGATATTTTTGATGGATATTTTCCCTCCGCCACCACCTTTCTGAGAATATCACTTTCCGTTACTATGCCCACAGGTTTCCCATTATCCACGATTATTATGCTTCCAACGCCATCCCCTTTCATCTCCCTTGCTGCATCCATGACGCTCGCTTTCTTGCTTATCATGACAGGATTGATGCTCATTATGTCCCTGATAGTTACCTCCGTCCTCATACAATAATATATATCCTTCATGAATAAAACATTTTCCCATATCAAAATTTAAATATCGTCTTCATATAATGGATTGAGGCAGAAAAAATGAAGGCGATAGCAATTTTTGTGGTTTTGGCCCTTCTTTTTGGAGCAGCCAGTGCAATTGAAGTCAACGAAGGAGTGAATGAGGGAAAGAATGTTTCCGACTCTTTCAACTCCATCCAATCAAAAGAGGTTTTTTCAGAGCCTGTTATAACTGACAGGAACGGGTATATCAACTTAAATGTGGAAGGATGCTCTGTTTTCCTTTCCCCGGGGAAGCCCGTCATGCCGGTATATAAAAAAGTCTTTGCATTCCCTATTGGAACAAAGATTACCGGCATTGAAGTAATTCCAGGCGGAATAAAAGAAATGCCCGTTCACGGCAAGATAATGCCCGCTTATGAGCCCGTTCCACCAGGTATGGAAACACAGCCAATAAAAAAGTGGGAAGACAGAAGCGTATATGGGAAAGCGTCTTTATATCCCGAAAAATGGCATGAATACAAAACGATGGGTGGGATTAAGGACGGAGAACATGCCACATTATTGGTTGTTTCTGTATATCCCGTGCATTATAATCCTTTGGGGGGCATGATAAAATACGCCGATAACGTTGAGATAAAAGTGGATTACATTCCTCCTGAAAAGCCAATGCTTGACAATGATGTTTATGACTTGCTCATTGTAACGCCAGCGGAATTCAGCGATGCTCTGCAGCCGCTGGTAGAGCATAAGGAAAGCTATGGTGTAAAAACGATGCTCGTTTCACTTGATGAAATCTATAACGGCAATTATTTCACCGTTCAGGGCAGGGATGATGCAGAGAAGGTAAAATATTTCATTAAAAATGCAATAGAAGAATGGGGTATAGACTACGTGCTTCTTGTAGGAGGGAGAAAGCCAGGTGTGCAAGAAGAATGGCTTATGCCGGTGAGATACGCATGGGTGTACTGGGTTGACGAAATTAAATACATAAGCGACCTTTATTTTGCAGATATTTATGATTCCGACGGGCAATTCTCTTCATGGGATACCGATGAAAATGATGTGTTCAGTGAATGGAAGAGTTTCGGCCACCTAAAGGATGAGATGGATCTGTATCCTGATGTTTATCTCGGCAGGTGGGCATGCAGAAGTAAGGCAGAGGTCAAAATAATGGTGGACAAGACGATAAGATATGAGAGCACAACGGCGAGTAAAAGAATCGTTCTTGCCGGTGGAGACAATTTTGAGGAAGGAGTGGATTATGAAGGAGAAACTGTTTGTGACAAATTATTGGATTGTCTGCCGGGATTTGAAGCAAAAAAAATATATGCCAGCCAGATGGATGTCACCTCAGATGCAATGAAAGAGGGGCTGAACGAAGGAGCTGCATTTATACATTTACACGGACATGGGAGTCCTATTTACTGGAGTACACACAAGCCGGGGAATATTGACCCACCGGTATGGGAAGACGGCTTAAAAGTATACGATCTTCCATTATTTTTCAATAAGGAATACCCGATTGCTGTGATTGGGGGCTGTCATACGGCAATGTTTAACATGAGCATGACTGTTCATCCGTGGACAGGTGGCATACCTTATCCCGAAGGGTTGAGCTGGTGGTTTGCCCGAAAATACGGAGGAGGGGCGATAGCATCTTTAGGATATACTGCATTTCCCGTTGCCACTCCGGGTGAAGAAGGCGATCTTGATGGAGACGGGATAAATGAATCGGACTGTGCAGAATCTGGCTACGGCTACATGCAGATAAAGCTCTTTTATGCATATGGTATAGAGGGATTGCAACATCTCGGGGAATGCTGGGGGTATACGGTGGGCAACTATGTTGAACATTTTAATAGCCCACCTGAGAGATGGCACCTTCATACCATACAGGCATTTGTGTTGCTCGGAGACCCGAGTTTAAAGATAGAGGGCTATCCATAATCAACAGTCTGTTACCATGAGCGACTACGAGCGTGAGTTGAGGGAAATACTTTCTGGAAATAAAGCTATTATAGGGAAAGTAACGAAAAGTTGCAGCAGTGAAGAAAGGCAGAAATATTTTAAAATCACAGAAAATCCTTTCGTTGTAGTAAGGGCTGCAGGCTCTCTCGGCATTGCCGATATTGTTGCATTGAGGGGCGAAATATCATTCTTAGTCGAAATAAAGACGAGGAAGGAAAAAAGTATACTTTTCAGTCATGAGGGAGGGAGAATGCAGCGCAAGGCTGAAGAAATGCTTGAAAAATGCGAAAAAGCGAAAGTACTCCCTCTTTTTGCATTCAGGATAAAGAATTACCACGGCGATTCATGGAGAATTTATTCTTTGGAACTGGAAGGTCTTGAGGGAAAGTCAAAGATTTTGTATGCAAGAATCCCAAAAATAAGAAAGACAGCAAGCAACAACTATCTCCTGAAATGGGATGAAGGCATGAAACTATCTGACTTTATAGATTACACGACAACACTGATAAAATAAGCAACCTAAATATTAAATGCACATCCCTATTACCTTTTATTAATGGACATAGAATTTCTGGGCGGCGGAGATGAGGTCGGCAGGTTGGGCATATTTGCCAGGATTAATGGCAATTCCATGCTATTTGACTACGGGCTTACGCCAGGGGAACCTCCTGAATACCCCAAACAATCACCCCCAATAGATTTTGTATTTTTATCCCATGCCCATCTTGATCATTCCGGCATGATTCCCTGGCTCTCAGGACGATATGACGTGCCCATCTTTTCTACGGTTATTACCCAGGAAATATCCAAACTCCTGTTTAAGGACACTTTAAAGATATCTGAAGCAAACGGTTATCCCTTTCCGTATGGCAAGAGGGATATCAACCAGGCCATAAAAAATTTCTTTACCATAGAGCCGTTGCGGTCTGAGAATATAGGCGGCATTGAGGTCAAATTCCATTCATCAGGGCACATACCCGGCTCAATCATGTTTGAGGTAAAGAATACGGATACGCTCTTTGTATGCGATATTAACACAATAGATACAAAACTTCTTAGGGGAGCAAAACCGGTTAGATGCAAAACGCTTTTTCTGGAAGGAACATATTCTGGAAAGGACCATCCCAATAGGGAACAACTGGAAAAGGAATTTTTGGATAAAGTTGATGAGGTTGTTGGAAGAGGCGGTAAGGTTATTGTACCCGCATTTGCAGTTGGGAGAACTCAGGAAATGGCAATGATTTTAGAGGGGCATGGATATGACGTCTGGCTCGATGGGATGGGAAATAAAGTAACCGATATCCTGTTAAGTTACCCGGAATATATACGGTCACGAAAAGACTTAAAAAAAGCTATGAACAGTTTGAGGGTGGTTTATTCAAATATGGGAAGAACGCTTGCCATGGAAGGTGATGTGATACTTACAACAAGCGGGATGATGAATGGCGGCCCGGTGCTTGGTTATGTTGATAAAATACGGGATGATAGAAAATCAGCGATTATTCTTACAGGTTATCAGGTGGAAGGCACAAACGGCAGGAGATTGCTTGAAAAAGGAGGGATAAAAATGTACGGCATAAATAGGAAAATCAACTGCGATATAGAATTCTTTGATTTTTCGGCTCATGCCGGTCATTCCCAACTCGTTAAGTTCGCAAAAAAATGTTCTCCCGATGACGTCATCATTTTTCATTCCGATGATCCGTCAGCACTAGCAGAGGAAATAAAGGGTTTTGCAAATGTGTCCACACCAAGAAATGAAGAAAAATTAAAAATATAGGGGAGGAAGGGGGGAGGACAAAAAAATTTAACCAATAAGGTCTATTCCTAATTTGTTTTTACCTCCCTCCCATTTTGGTATCTCTACTCCTTCTGTATCAGGGGAAAGAATATACGGAGAGTTTATACCCGTCATTATAGCCATTATACGGCATTTTCCATGAAAATCTTTGTTTACACGGGCGCCCCATATAACATTTGCATATGGATCCATATCTTCAGTCAGACTCCTCGCAACTTTATCGGCAAAATCTAGAGTCATGTCAGGTCCGCCAGTCATGTGAATCAGGCATCCTTTTGCCCCTCTGAAATCTACTTCCAGCAGCGGGTGATGCATTGCTTCCATTGCAAGTGCCTCCGGCCCTTCGTTTGTGCTTCCTTCGCCCCAGAGCATGGCTGCGACGTCACCGCTTGATACTATTGTTTTCACATCCGCATAATCCAGGTTTATTAGAGACGGTTGAAGTATGGTTTCGGATATACCCTTTACCGTTTCGGATATAAGCTGATCCATTACAGAAAAAGCTTTATCTATCGGCAGGTTTGGCACGAACTGAAGCAGCTTGTTGTTATCAAGTACGACAGCCGAATCACAATTTTTTCTTAGCATCTCCAGTCCCTGCTCAGCTCTTAGCACGCGACCCCTTTCGACTTTGAAAGGTATGGAAACCATGCCCACAACGATAGCTCCTTTTCTTTTTGCTATTTTTGCTATCATGGGACTGACCCCCGTACCGGTGCCGCCGCCCATGCCGGCCGTAATGAAAATAAGGTCTGGTTCTCCAAGTAACTTGTCTATTTCGTCCTTTGATTCCTCTGCGCATCTCTTTGCCAAATCAGGATATCCTCCCGCTCCTAGCCCGCGGGTTATATCTTTTCCTATAAGCAGTTTCTTGTCCGCATCTATTAATTCCAAGTCTTGCTTATCGGTATTTATTGCTATTGTTTCCGCTCCTTTTACTCCTATTCTGTTTAGTCTGTTGATAGTGTTGCCGCCTGCCCCTCCACAGCCGACAACAACTATCTTGGCTACACCGAATTCGTCACATTCTGCCTGACGTATGTCTTCTTTTCCATATTCTATCGCATCAGCTATTAATGACTTCATATTTTTCCTCCTTTTTTGATAGGCTGGTAGTTGTTATTATATCCCTCCTATTTTTCTCTAAATTTTTCTAATTGGGTTGTATACGCTTCCAGTTGCTGAATTTTTTTGAGGGTCTCCGCTTTTTCATACACTCGTTCTGTTATTTCCTCAATAAGGTGCGACACAGCAGATCTGACTGCCTCGGAACGGGATGCAAACTCCCCCAAACGAATAAACGTGTCTATGGCCCTTATTTGATGCACGGGCAGTCTTACTGTCACCCTCTGTGTTTCCATTTTTTCCCCTCTAGTTGACAAACCAGCGACTTTCAGTCAGATATCGCCCGACATTGAGATGCCAGGAGATGTCATCAGTTGCCTTTTGTCAGACAAAGTAATACCCTCAGGCTTTATATAACTTTCGTTTTTTGCTGTGTATAAACCAACTTTATGACGAAAAACTTCAATCATCTTCCCATTTCATCTCTATGATTTCTTTTATAATTTCTGCCTTTTTCTTTCCGATGCCTTCGATCTCGCACAGCTCATTTACCGTAGCGTTCATAATCCGCCTAACTGAACCAAAATAATCGAGCAGTTTTTTTGCCGATACCGAAGAAATGAATGGCAAGCCCTCTACCACGTAGCGTTGTTTTTCTTTTATGGAAAGGGAAGGCTTGTTGCCCCTGAGGGCTATTTCTTTCTTAATTTTTATCTGTTCCCTGCTCGCCATGCCGTACAATATGCTGGCCGTCTCCCCCATATCTCTCGAGGTGACAACCGAAAATCCGTAGTCCGCTATTATGGATGACAACGCTCCGTAGATTGCCCTCTCGTTTATGCTTCTGGAAAACAGCCCTCCCCCCTCTATAATCAAAATCGGTTTCTGATAAGCCTCAGCCAGCCTTTTTATTTGGTCGAACAGCCTTTTCTTCACCAGCGAGTCGAGAAAATCCAGAGCCCTTTTTCTTTCAACAGCCATCCTGTCGCTCAGAATATAATCGCCGACCGGCAGCTGTTCCTCTGTCACATTCACGCCCCTTTCTGCCAGCAATTGAGCGATGCCCGAACATCTCTCCCTGTAATCAACCAGAATGGATATTTTCTCATCCATGCATGGTGATAGGATAGCCACTTATTAATTTTGCATAGGATATTTCCCAAATATCTCCGTAAAGCATCGCTTTAAGACAAGAGTGCACCGCTAAAATACAGCACGGGTTTGGTAAAAAAAGGAAATGCAAAAAGGATCGGTGTGGAATAAATTTAAAGGGGGAGATTCAATGACTGGTTATGGATTGGACAATATTGGGACTTTTAGCTGGAGGGATAACCTCCGCAGGATTTATACCACAGTTGGTGAGAGGGTTTAGAACTAAAAGATTGAACGATGTTTCATATTACATGCCCTTGGTTTTAATTGTTGGAATGAGTTTATGGCTTCTCTACGGCATAATACGAGAAGATTTGTCCATAATTGTTGCAAATTTTGTTGGAGTCAGCTGTAACACACTTCTAATAACTATGAAGAAAATATACCAGTAGGATAAGAATAGAAGGATTTTGAGGGAGGAAAAACATATATAACAAAGGATGGGATTAAACATTTGGGTTTGAGATTGAGGAGATAGAATCAGAGTTATTCTTTTGGTGTAATGTTTTATACCGTAAATGTATTATTTTTTTATGAAGCAGTTGGTAATCTTCTTATTGTTAGCCCTTCCTGAAATAGCCATTGGTATGTTTTTAATTCTCATTAAGATATAGTAAACTATATTATTTAAAATGATATGGCATTCTCAGGGACAAACTTATTTAAATGTCTATACATATTCGTATATAGGTGTATAAACATGGCAATTAAAAGAAAGGTTAGAATGGCTGGAGAAAGCCTTGCTGTAACGATTCCCTCTCAAATTGCTCAACTCCATGATATAAAGGAAGGAGATTATTTAGAATTTGCTCCCATTGGATATGGCGAGTTTAAAATCAAAAAGGTATAATCATACCAGCATCCTCTCAAAATGCCTCTATTCTTGCCCTTTTTAGCCTATAATGGTGAAATCCCCTACTTTTCGTTGCAAATATGCTATTCCGTTAAAGGGTCCTCTCCATATTTCTCTGCCAAATCCTGCTGTTTTTCCCCCTTTATTGCCAGTAGTGCAACCGTCCTCTCTTGGTCTTTGGTCAGTTTCTCCCGCTTGTCCGTTTTATTAGTATTATGCATTTGCATATTACTTATATTTTCAATTATCTTACTAATTGTAGATTGGTCAAGCCCGAAAACATCTGCTATCTTCCTTTTGTAAACTTTTGGTTGAAAATTGGACATTTTAGTAATTTCAGCGACGGGCGACGCCCGTCAAAAGTATGCTCTCATTACGTTGAAAATTGGACATTTTAGTAATTTCAGTAAATACTGTTTTTACTAAAATTATTTAGAATATTAGATATTTGTTTTTGTTCTAATTTTAGTCGGGGAAGCAGAAAAGGCTTCGGCAGTTCGATGGAACTGGTGAGGTTCTGCTTCCCTATCGACATTCTCATTTTTAGGATAGGTTATTTCCTTCTTCTTCCAAGACTTCAGACACGATTTCTTTTATTGCATTTCGTAATTCTGTATTTTCTTTAAGGAGTTGGGGATAATCCGTTCCATCGTCTTCCTCCGATTTTTTCTTTACATGCTTCAGCTTCATTTCTTCCAAGAGTTGAATGCGATAAAGGGGGTTATCAATGGCAATCAGAAAGTTGTTCAAAGCATGCTGCATTTCGGCACTTGCAACTGCAAAATTTTTAAACGTGAGTTTTCCAGGGGTTTCCAAATTTACGGAGTTCATTTCTCCTATGGTAGTAGTTATTTTTTCTAAAAGATGCATCTTAAGGGTGGTAAGTTCTTTTTCTTTGACGGAATATTTGCTTACTCCATCTAGGAGTTGTTTCAAAGCCCCCAATGTTTCTTCCTTGCTGGCATCCTGCTCGCAAAATCGAACGGAAATGGCATCAATATTATGGTTAAGATATTTCAGGATATCCAGAAGTTCTTCCTGGGTTTTTCCTTCCAGAGAAATTTGCTGTCCCATGAAAATGCCATAGTCGGAAAGTTTATTTACAATTTTTTGCAATGCTTCCCTGCAAGATTTCTTTTTCATATAAGTGTTGGGTGCATGCCCCCAGAGAGAGAATGGATTTTTTAGGAGATTGCTCAATTCAAAAAATAATTCGTGCAATTTATTTGTATCTTTACCAGTTTTGCATGTTGCCATACTCACAGCCTGTTCAAAAAATATCAAATCCTTAATTGCTTTATCCCAATCTTCACCTTCGATTGATGCTGCCAAATTTTCTTGACCCTGGCGTGTCAGGCGGTAAGGAGATACTCTTTTAATAGGTTCTTCATGGATTGTTTTTGGGTTAGGGTTTTGCATACACTAAAAAGATGTCTGCATTTTTAAAGGTTATCCAATAAATTTTATCTATCAGAAAAGCTTACGATTCAGCAGTAAAAACTACTACATTACGATTTTGTAGGAATATCCCTTTTCTTTTGGGCATATTCTCTCTATCAGAATATTTTTAAACTATAACTACATTGTAGTATTATGCCACCGAAGAAAGAAAAGAAAGGAATAAAACTATCCATAAAAGTGGATGGAGCGGCAAGCGACCCAAGCTCTGGGAAACTGGGCGTAGGGGTTGTGGTAAAATTAGATGATAAAGTTATTAACGAAATATCTGAGAAAGCAGGATTTGGAACAAATAGCGAAGCAGAATACAAAGCGATAATACGAGGGTTGGATGAAGCGATAAAATTACACGAGAAAGGAATAAATTACGACTATGTAGTAATCAACAGCGATAGTCAGTTTGCAATAATGCAATTAAAGGGAGTCTATAAGGTGAAGGCACAGCACCTAATGAAATATTATGGGAAAGCGAGAGAGCTGACGAATAAATTGCAAAAGAAAATGGGAAAGAAAGTCTATTTTAACGATATAAAAAGAATTTACAATCAGCGAGCAGATGAACTTGCTAACATTGCGATTATTGGAAAAAAAGAGTATGAAAAGAAAAGAAAAAGGGAAGAACTTCTAAAGCTTGCAAGTAAAGGAATTGAAGTTATCCCGCTTTCAATTTTTAGAAGGAAGGGATGGGAAAAATTGTATCCATTTTTTTCTTTACTCATGGTTCAACAACAGCTCTAACAAACCGCATCATAATGATGCTGTTTACATCATCGAAGTCGAAGGGAAAAGTTATAAGTATTAATACTTATATAATTTACCACCTACGGTTCATCTACGGTTTGCCTATGGGTGAAAAGAATGTTTGAAAAAATTGAGTATGATATTGGCTGGATGAACGGATGTGATAAAATTCTGTTGTTCATCACTAGAAAATGCCCAGAAGGAATCACGGCAATGGAAATTTCTTATTTGTTTCAAATGAAGTATAGCAATATCCATAACAAACTGAAACGATTAATTACCAATGGCTATCTGAAAAAAATAGAAGGAAAAGAATCCGACGGCAACAATAAAGTAAAAATCCTATATGTTGCGACAAAAAAGGCAAAAAAAAGAGTGAATTATTTGATGGCAAAACATTTTGATAATTGGATACCCATCCCACTGTGAAAAGTTTTACATCAATTTGGCTTATCTCAGGGCAAAAAGGGGGGATATAAATGTATGGGAAGGGCAAAAAAATGCGTGAGAAAGCCTTATAAGACATCCCCCTTCTATAAAATAGATGCTTAAATCCTGTTCGCTTCCATTTTTTCTATTTCAGCCAAAATTTCAGCAAAATCTTCGGCGGCGGTGTGATAGCGGAGATAATCCATTATGATTTTTCGGAGTAGGTCGGAGCGGTGGGGAAAGCCTTCCAACTCAACCCTTCCTTCCAAAAGCTCTTTTGCCTTAAGTGGAACAGCAAATGAAAGAACGGCGATGTCCTTTCTGATTTGGCTCATTTTTCACTTTCACTCATTTTGAGAACTTCTTGTAACAATTTTTTTGCTGGTTTGTTCGTCCACAGCATTTTAATTATTTGGCGTTGTATTTCTTTCGACTGCTTTCCGAAGGGGTAGGCAGGTTGGGGGTTGTCTGGGTCGAAAAGCGTCAAAACAAACAAAATATTTGCCCCCAATGTGCTTAATTTTCCCTTTTCAGCGAATGCTTCCCAGTGCATGTCAAGAAATTCATCTGTTAAGTGGTTAAGGTCGTTCATTTTCCTTCTCCTTCGATTTTTAGATATTTTACTGATTGCTTCCAAATTATTTTGTTGCCCACTTCTAGCTCGTATATGCTGAATTTCTTCAGCATTCCCCTTATTGGTTCCCCATCTGCCAACATAACTTGCACCTGTTTCCCTTTTGCTTCGTTTAAGAGAGTGGTTACGGGGGGTTTTCTCTCTTTTTCTTTTTCTTTTTTGTCTTCATTTTCATTCATTTTTTTCACCTTATCCAAATAAATTTTTTGGATACTGCCAGGATTTAATTTAACAAAACCATTTTTTCCTATCTGCTTCAAGGAAGAGAAGGCAATTTCTCTCTTTTTCAATTCACTTTTCAGGCATTCTAAAGAACACAAATCAGCACGATATCCAATCCCGTCTTTTCTCTGTAAGTGAAGGCGGATAAAAGAATCATTGGCGGCAACATAATGGTTGCAATTTTCACAAATAATATTGCTATAACGGTTGTGCATGACTTCAAAATTCATTGTGAACCTCCAAAAAACTCAGCCGTTAGGGGGGTTGGAAAATCCGTTTGGGGGGTTGAGTAATAGATATGTTTGGGGTGTTCAAGGGGTTTTCGACTATCTAAACCATACTGAGAATCTATATACTTAAGATATATCAAAACCCCCCTAACTCCCCTAACAACAGAAGTGAACGACATTTATGAACCCCCCAAACCAACGCCTGAACCCCCCAAACCAACATCCAAACATACCTGTTTCTCATTCTCCCGCTC
>JAYEJS010000155.1 GCA_034660695.1 Candidatus Thermoplasmatota archaeon
GTTCACATATAACATTGGAGCGGGCATTCAAAACGGAGAGCATGCTATATTTCTTTCAATACATGCTTTTCCAGCACGCTATATTCCATCAACAAATGAACTGGAGTATGTAAATGAAATGAGTATTAAGATAAATTACATTCCTCCTGAAAAGCCGATGCTTAACAATGATGTTTATGATTTGCTCATTGTATCGCCATCTGAGTTCAGCGATACTCTGCAGCCATTGGTAGAGCATAAGGAAAGCTATGGTGTTAGGACATTGCTCGTGACACTGGACGAAATATATGACGGCAACTACTTCCCGGTTCAGGGAAGAGACGGTGCAGAGAAAATAAAATACTTCATCAAGGACAGCATTGAGGAGTGGGGTATAAAGTATGTAATGCTATTTGGCGGAAAGACATCATATATAACGGGAAACTGGGGATATGACGGTCCGACAAAAGTGGATGATAGTCTATGGCACGTTCCTGTAAGATATGCGGCTCTGGATGATCAGGCGGAGAAAGGATACCTAAGCGACCTTTATTTTGCAGACATATATGACGCAGATGGAAATTTCAGCACATGGGATAAAAATGGAGATGGAATATATGCAGCATGGTCATTCAGATATGGAAAAGATCCAATTGATGGTTATCCAGATGTTTACGTAGGCAGGCTTGCATGCAGAAGCGTAAAGGAAGCGCAGACAGTTGTAAACAAAATCATCACGTATGAGAGCACACCCGCAGATCCTTCATGGTTTAATAAAATGCTTCTGATTGGAGGAGATACATTCAATTCAAATGACGGCATATATGAAGGAGAATATTCAACACAACATTTGTTCAGCTTCATGCCATCTCAGTTCCAGGCTACGTCGCTATTTGCATCTGATGGCACCCTCTCCTTTGGAGGAGGAGAAAGCAGTATTGCAGCCAAACTTTCATGGATGAACGTTATACCTACCTTCAGTGAAGGTTTCGGTTTTGTTGCATTTGACGGCCATGGAAGTCCAACGGCGTGGGCGACTCATTTTCCAGACAAAGCTTCTCACGATGATCCATGGCTCAATGGTTTGATGACATATAATATGGATTTGCTCAGCAATGGGGAAAAGTTGCCAATCGTGAGTGTTGGTGGCTGCCATAACAGCGAGTTCAACATCAGCCTCTTGGATTTTTCAAAGAATGAATGGACATATCAGCCTACATACGAATGCTGGAGCTGGCATCTTGTGAAGATGGCTAGAGGGGGCTCTATTGCAACTCTTGGATACGCGGGACTGGGATACGGTGCAACAGGAGACGGTGATAAAGATGGTATACCCGACTGTGTGCAGTACAGCGGCGGATATATCGAGGCAAAATTCTTTGAGGCGTATGGTCAGTACGGGAAGGATATGCTTGGGGAGGCTTGGGGTCAGTCAGTAACAAAATACATTGATGCATTTCCGCCGATGGACGATAGAATAGACTGCAAGACTATAGAGGAGTGGTGCTTACTCGGAGATCCATCTCTAAAAATAGGGGGCTATTCATAATCCATACCCCATCTCTTTCTCTACAATTTTTAAACACTTTTCTTTTAATTTCTCTTTGCTTTCCGTTGCATCCAGTTTTATGAATCTGTCCTCATTTTCAGCAATTTCGATATAATTTTTTTGTACCTTATCCAAAAAAGATATTTTTTCGAAAGGAGATAGCTTTCTATCCCCTATCCTTTTTATCGCAACCGATGGATCCAAAATAAAAAGAAATGTTATATCTGGTTTTATGTAAAATGGGGAAAGCATTTTTTTAAGCCATTCCATCGGCGTATCAATACTTGAAAGATTTACGGACTGGTAGGCAATAGTGGAATCAGCATACCTGTCACATATAACTACTTTTCCCTCATCCATCCATTTTTTTATTTTCTTTACATGCTCGTTTCTATCCGCCGTAAATAGAAGAGCGATGGTTACATCATCTTTTTTTTCATTTATTGCCCTTACAACAGCCTTTCCTGTCCATTTATCGGTTGGCTCTTTTGTCCATACCGCATGCCATTTCTTTCTTACCTCTTCATATACCATTTTGGAAATGGTGGTCTTTCCCGAGCCGTCTATCCCCTCAAAAGTAAAAAATTTCCCTCTCATCATAAGATGAATGTATTTGTCATAATTAAATTTGTTCTTGAACGAAGCCCATAACTAATATATACACAAAATGCATATTCCCTCCAAATGAGGTATCTAAAGCTGGGCAGTCCTAACATTAATACATTTTTAGAGAGGCTTTCAAATTATGGCGAGCTTTATGCTCCAACAAAAATATCTGAAAAATTTTATAATTTTGGAAAAATAGATGATGTTGGCGATGTTGACTTTCATTACAATAGAGTTATAACGCCTGCAAAAAAATATTTCATTCCGCCAAAGCACGACATGTTCGAATTTGATATGGAGAAAAGCGAATATGCCGAGAAAATAGAGGATGTAAAGCCGTTTGTTTTATTTGGGCTGCATGCATGCAGCATCGTCGCCCTCCGTATTCTCGATAGGGTTTATTTGGATGAATATCCTGACAAATATTACAAAGTAAGGCGCGAGGCCGGAATAATTATAGGAATAAGCTGCCTTCCTGACGAATACTGCTTCTGCAACCTCCGCCGCACTGATTTTGTTGATGTGGGCTTTGACCTTTTCATGCATGAACTGCCGGATGGCTATTTAATACGGGTTGGAAGCGAACGGGGCCATAAAATAGTGGATGAGAATCTGGATTTATTTGTCGACGTAAACGACGGTGATATAGAAAATTTCAAGAAATTTGAGAAAAAAAGACATGAAATGTTCAAATATCGTGGAAGCTTCGATAATCTCCGTTATATGCTCGAACTTACAGAAAACAGCCCGCTATGGGAAGAAGAAAGCGAGAAATGCCTGGGCTGTGGAAACTGCACCATGACATGCCCGACGTGTAGATGCTACGACGTTCAGGACATACCGGACATTGATGGGAAACATGGAAAAAGGATACGTTTCTGGGACTCCTGTCAGTTCAGAAGCCACGGGCTGGTGGCTGGTGGACATAACTTCAGGGAGACAAAAAAAGATAGATTTATTAACAGGTATGTGTGTAAAAATGCATACTTTTATCCTCTTGGGACTGCATACTGCGTCGGCTGTGGAAACTGCGCGTATTTCTGTCCCGCGGGTATTGATTTCCTAAAAAATTTGATGGAAATAAGAGGTATTCCAGAGGAGGAAGTACATGGATGATAATGTATACGGCCTCTATAAATGCCGTGTGCTGCGAGTTTATGACCTAACTGATGAGGAGAAGCTGTTTCTGTTAAGATTTGAGGATTCCGAAATAGCCGAATCATGGACATTCACGCCGGGCCAGTTCGTTCAGGTTGCCCTGCCGGGTATAGGCGAGGTTCCCATATCGATATGCTCTTCTCCCATGCATCGGGGCTTTTTTGAGATGTGCATAAAAAAAGTTGGAAAGGTTACCGAAATGATACACAAACTGCAGCCTGGGGATTTCATGGGTGTAAGAGGGCCGTACGGCAATGGATTCCCAATGGGCGAGTTCGAAGAATCCGATATTTTGCTTGTTGCGGCAGGAATTGGAATGGTTCCTTTGCGCTCCGTATTCATGTATGCCCTAGACAACCGCTGGAAGTTCGGAAATATCACCGTTATAAACAGTGCCCGTTATGGAAATAAGTTGCTATTCCAAAAGGAATTGGAAGCCATGAGGGACATCGCTGAAGCAGAGAATATATGCATCATCCAGACAGTGACTCGCGATCCCGAGTGGCAGGGAAGGGTGGGAAGAGCACAGGAACACATAAAAGATGTCAATACTGACCCAAAAAACTCGTATGTTGTTGTTTGCGGTACGCCGACATGTTACCGCGGCATATTCGATAAATTAATTGAAGCGGGATATAACCCAAAAAAGATATACGTTACGCTTGAAAGAAGAATGAAATGCGGCGTGGGAAAATGCGGGCACTGCATAGCAGGCTCATCGACTTTCCTCAAATACATATGTATAGATGGCCCGGTTTTCGGGTATTATGACATAATCTCTACCCAGGGTTTGATATAGTGATAAAATGAAAATAGGAATACATGGTTTGACCTCGTGCTATGGATGCCAGTTGAGCATGGCAGTTGTAGAGAGAATACTGGATGTCGTTAACACATTCGATCTGAAGTATTTTTATATGCTGTCTAGTGGAGGAAAAATAGAGCATGTAGATATCGCTTTCGTTGAAGGCAGCGTCAGCACGGAGAAAGATGAGGAAGAACTCAAAAAAATAAGAGAAAATGCAGATGTGCTCATTGCCATCGGCTCATGTGCAATTCACGGGGGGGTGCAGGGCATACTTTGTGATGAAGGAGTTGATTACAATGAAGCATTCAAAATGGTTTATGGCGATAAAAAAATTGATTACAATGGGAGAATAGCCCAACCCCTCGATAAATTCGTCAAGGTGGATTACAGCCTCCCCGGCTGCCCTCCCGAGGAAGACGATATCATGTATTATCTGGCAACATTTGCAATAGGCAGCTGGCCCGAGGAGAAGGATTATCCTGTTTGTGCGGAGTGCAGGAGAGCAGGCAATCCGTGCATTTTGATAGAAAAAGGCGAGCCATGTCTCGGTCCCGTTACTGTAGCGGGATGTGATGCCCGCTGTATTGGATACGGCATTCCATGCATTGGATGCAGGGGGCCAGTACCTCAGGGAACGGCATGGTTTGATTCCCTTGCCAGAACTTTTAAGGAAAAGGGAATGGATAAGGAATACGTGAGAAAGAGGATGGCGATATTCGCCGCCCAGTATGGTAAGCTGGATGAGATGCTTGATAAAGTCTATGGGGATTAAATGAAAATAACAAAAGAAATTCGGATCGATCATCTTGCCCGCATCGAGGGAAAAGCGGGCATAGAAGTGGAAATGGGGGATGAAGGCGTAGATGTAAAATTAAATGTTACAGAGGGGCCAAGATTTTTTGAGGTCATAACGAGAAATAAGAATTACAATGATGCCGTTGCGATATTTCCAAGAATATGCTCTTTCTGTTGCACCCCTCACAAACTGACACCAATAGAAGCAGTTGAACAGGCTTTGAACATCCAGCCATCGGAGCAGACGAAAAAGTTGAGAGATCTGCTTTACATTGGGAACATTATAGAGAGTCATGCCCTTCATTTGTACCTGCTCGTCATTCCCGATTATCTCGGCTATCCAGATGCTTTTACGGTAGCGCGGAAGGGCGGGGGGCTGGTTAAGGATGGAATATTCCTGAAGGATGTTGGTGCGGAGGTACAGACTGCGATAGGAAGCAGGTCGATACATCCGGAAAATGCCATAGTTGGCGGCTTCGGGAAAATACCATCAAAAGAAAGAGTAGAAAAAATAGGGCATATGGCTGAGGAGGGGATGAAAAAGGCGGTCAGGGCCGTTGAATTCTTTGCAGAATATGAAAACCCGGAATATGCCAATAATGAAAGGAGGCATCTTTCAATAAAGCCCCATAACGGTTACGGCGTGTACGGACGCGAGATAATTTCATCTGACAGTAAGTCTTTTGGGGTGGAGGAATACAGGAAAAATCTATATGAGGAGGTTGTTCCATATTCATTTGCAAAAAGGGGAAAATTTATGGGAGAGCCCTACATGGTCGGTGCCCTCTCGCGAGTGATCAATAATTCCCATCTCATCACTGGAGAAGCAAAGGAACTAATGAATAAATACAGAGAGTTTATACCCCCGCAGAACTGTTTTGCAAACAATTTTGCCCAGGCATTGGAAATGGTCTATTTTCTGGAGAGGACAAAGGAACTTGCATCAGAATTAAAAGATGCAAAGGAGGAAAGGATAGCAGAACCTGAAAAAACATCCGGCGAGGGCTATGCAGTGACTGAAGCACCGAGAGGCTTATTGGTATACTACATAAATATAGAAAACAATATGGTCAGAGATGCGGATGTCATTACGCCTACGGCGATGTTCCTTCCAATGATGGAGGTTGATATTGCTGCCATGGCGGATGGGCTCTGGAAAGACGGTTGCAGAGATGAAAATTTGATAGGCAAAAAAGTGGAGATGGTCGCTCGTTCATACGACCCTTGCATATCATGCAGCGTCCACGTAACGAGACTTTAGTCGTAACTCTCGGCAGCCCTCTTGCTGGAGAAGATTCAATTGGCTGTAAAATTTTTGAGAGGATAAAAGATAAGATAGATGCAAGGGTTGAGTATCTGGGAACAGATATATTCAGGTTCAGCAATGTATATCATGAAGAGGAGAAAGTTATTTTTGTTGATGCAGTTTATTCGAAAAAACTGAAGGCGGGTGAAATGGTATATTTTCGTGGGGAAAATGTTTTCGAATTTTTGAACGATGTTGCCGTCGATGCCCATATGCTGGGAGTTGGCGAAGGGCTAAAAATCCTTAGGGAGGTAATGCCAGCATTTCCCAAAAATTTGCATTTCATAGGCATATCGTGCAAAAAGTTTGGATTTGGAGAGATGAGCATTGAAGTGGAGAAAGGAATGGAGATGGCTATAAAAAAGATAATGGAGATAGTTTAGTGCAGGAAATATCTCTGTCCGGAGAATACCATCGCTATGCCGTGTTCGTTTGCAGCTTCTACTACTTCTTTATCCCTTATTGAGCCCCCTGGCTGTATAATGGCTTTTACACCAGCTTCTGCAGCAACGTCGACCGCGTCCCTGAACGGGAAGAAAGCATCAGATGCCATGATTGAATCTTTTATTTTTTTTTCTCCTTTGTGAACGGCGATCCAGCTTGCATCGACGCGTGATGTTTGCCCCCCGCCGATCGCTACCGTCTTCGTTCCTTTCACAAAAACAACGGCATTTGATTTCACATGCTTTACACATTTAACGGCAAATATCATAGATTGGATGTTGTCTTGGGAAGGTTTTTTCTCCGTTACTGTCCTCCATTTACCTGTATCTATTTTTTTGATGTCCCTTTCCTGCATCAACAGTCCACCGACAACACTTCTAAATACCCTGCGTTCCTTTCCATCCGCTCTTTCCAGTCCTTCAACCTGGAGAAGACGCAGATTCTTCTTCTTTGCCAGTATTTCTTTTGCATCTGAGCTGAACGAAGGGGCTATTATCACCTCAAGAAAAATTTTTGTCATTTTTTCTGCCAGCCCTCCGTCCACTTCCCTGTTTACTGCAACTACTCCTCCAAATGGGGAATACTCGTCAGTGGCAAATGCATCTTTCCATGCCTGTATGACATTCCCAGCAGAGGCAATACCTGAAGGCGTTGCATGCTTTATTATTACGACCGTCGGTTCTTCAAACTCCTTTATGCACTCAATGGCCTCGTTTGCATCAAGTATGTTGTTGTACGATATTTCCTTCCCCTGCAATTTTTTGGCGCTCGCTATGCAAGATTCCTTCGTCATTCCTGTATAAAATGCTCCTTTCTGGTGGGGGTTTTCCCCATATCTCAGCTCTTTGGATTTTTTGTAAGGCAGTGTAATAATTTCAGGGAAATTTTCATTATCCTCAATTTCTATTATCCGAGCATCATAATATGAGGTTCTGTGGATTGCCTCAATCGCCAGTTTTTTTCGCATCTCATCATCAAACCCTTTTTTCAAATAAGGAACAAGTGCCGAATACTGCGAGGGGTGTGACACCACTACAACATCTTTCCAGTTTTTGGCGGCGGCGCGGACCATGCATGGCCCACCGATATCCATTCTATCCATTCCCACCTCTGGAGAATAAAAATTGCACACAACCATGTCTATTGGGATTATCTTTTTCTCTGTAAGTTCCTTCATGTCACTGCTCCCCCTCCTTGCCATTATTCCTGCATAAATGGATGTATGAAGAGTCTTTATTCTCCCGTCCATTAACTCG
This sequence comes from Candidatus Thermoplasmatota archaeon, assembly GCA_034660695.1. Taxonomy (NCBI): domain Archaea; kingdom Methanobacteriati; phylum Thermoplasmatota; species Thermoplasmatota archaeon. The sequence goes on from JAYEJS010000155.1 coordinate 7,902, forward strand.
CTAAATCCTGTTATCTCCTCAACTTTTCTCACAGGTATGCCCAAATTTTTTATTCTTTCTGCTGTCCCGCCCGTAGAAAACATTTTTATGTCTGCATCGTACAGTGCCGCGCAAAAATTCTCTATACCTTCTTTATTGTATACGCTAACAAGAGCCATGTTTGGAATCATTTTATTTCCCAAAAGTAATGCAGGGTATAAAAATTAACTTTTCTAATTCTTAAAATTTTTTTTATTTCATTGCAATACATTTCTCACCCACCCATAATTTCTTTTGTATATATATTTATTTGGATTTGGTATTTCAGACTTTATAATTTGCCTGGTTCATCCAATCACAAGAGCCATATGGTCCTTTGAATAAGGAGCAAGAGTTATAGCTTCTTTTACGTCAAACTTGTTGCTTATTTCTTTTTTTACTTTTTCAAATACTCTCTTTGGAGGCATTGAAACATCCATGCTTCTCGCTTTTACCATCAGCATTCCTTCATCCACCTCAAATTTTTCCATGTTTTTAATAAATATGCCCACCTGGTCCCTCTGGGATATATCCTGATAGATTAAGTCCACTGGCTTGTCAATAAATATCTCGTATTTTTCTGGCTTACAGGCATCCGCCAATATGGGAACAATATTTTGCCTTTTATCGCAAACTTTTACCAGATCTCTCATCGCCCTGGCAGATATCTCCACCGCATAAATAATGCCGTTGAATGATACATCTGAAAGATGGGAAACAGTAGTGCCGTTTGCAGCCCCCAGGTACAAAACTCTGCTATCCCTTTTAACAGGCATTACTTTCAATCCTTTTAGAATGGCTGCTGCCATCTTGCTCTTGTACGGATTCCAGGAACGATATTCCTTTCCGCCCATGAAAAGCAAGTGTTCATTATAAACTCTCTCCCCGGGCACGAGATTCAACGTGTAAAGCTTTTTGTCTTTAGAGTAAACACCTGGAAACACCTGTTTCATGGTATCCTCATTTTACTTTCCTGTTCGCAATCTCGCAGGCCAGCGTGGATGTATCAATGATGGGAGCAAGATAGGGAGCATATGCAGTTTCAGCATGCAAAAACTGTTCAAGTGTTAACCCGCAATGAATGGCGAGAGAGAATTTATTTATGCGCTGGGCAGCCTCGGGACCGACTGCCTGAGCGGCAATTATCTTTCCGTTCTCATCTGCACAAACCTTTACAAAAACGTCTTCCCCGTCAAGATATTCCGGTAAACTGCTTCCTTTGAATTTTCCGGTTACGGAGTTGGATTGTATATACCTGCTCAGCGGACCGACGGCAGCCATTTCGACATCAAAAACTTTCGTTGCCCTTGCATTCACAAGAGGAAGCATTTTTTCATCTCCGCCGACTGCATTTGCACCTGCAACCATCCCCTGACGGACAGCAACACTACCGAGGCCCACCACATTATCATTCCCCAAAATGTCCCTGTATTGTGTGCAATCCCCAACCGCATATACATTCTCGATGGACGTTTCACACCTTTCGTTTACAGTTATTGCCTTATCTACATCATCTGCCTTGGATTCCACAAGCCCGATGTTTGGCCTGTTTCCGGTGGCAACAATGACAAAATCTCCCTGGAAGACATTTTCTTTTCCCTCTTTGTCTACAGCGATCACTTCCATTTGACTGCTCTCATTTATCTCTGTAACCCGACGACTGAAAAACATGTTGGCCTTTCCTTCTATTTTTTTTCTGATAATCGAGGCAATATCATTATCAACCATGGTGAGCAGGATATCCGGCAAAAATTCGACTATCGTTACATCAATGCCGATTTTTTTCAATGCCTCTGCCGCTTCGAGCCCTATCAGACCCGCACCTATGATTACCGCCTTATTCGAATTTTTTGCTTCCTTTCTTATCGCCAGCGCATCGTCTAGGCTGCGCAAAAAGTAAGTCTTCCCTCGCGGCTCTACGGGCGAGAAAGGAGAGGCGCCTGTTGCAATTATCAATGCATCGTACTCTTCACTCCCCTCGGAACTCTTGACAATTCTGGCATTAAAATCAATAGAGGAAACGGCGGTGTTCAAATGCAGATCAATTTTTGCTTTTCTGAACCATTCCTCGTTGAATTCTATGATGAAATCTGGAGGTGTCTCTCCCGATATAATGTAAGGAAGGGCACATTTAGAGTATTGAGGGTATTTTCCCCCTTCAAAAACTTTTATCTCTGCCCTCCTGTCATTTTTTCTTGCAAACTGGGCAGCCGTTGCTCCGGCGGCACCGCACCCGATGACAATCAATTTCATGAAGTCATATTGCCGTCTGCCTTAAAGATTTTTACGTTCCCAGTATTTTCTTCAACTCCCCCACAAAACCCTCAAAGCCTATTGGCCGGGGTATCACCCCTTTCGCACCTGCATCTTTCAGCTCATTGGCCCACTTGGTATCAAAAAATGCAGTGAATCCGTATATGCGTGCATCCCCGTCCAGGTTCATTATACGCTTTGTAGTCTCTACGCCGTCTACGCCCGGCAGCTTTAAATCCATGATGACCAGATCAGGCTTTTTTCCCGCATTGGACATGTCTTCATACATCTTGACTCCATCCTCACCGGTGAATGCGGAGTGTAACTCAACATCAATTTCTGCCTTATTAATGTAAATCTTCATCAAATCCTGCATATCTCTTTCGTCCTCAACGATCAATATCCTTTTACCCATGACTTTCACCCTTCACAGCAGACTAAAGTAATGAAATATGTTCCCTATAAACTTTTTCTATTTTTACTGGTTCTGTTCATAAAGCTAAAGCGTACCGAATATTGCAGACCAATCCAACCACAGCGGAGAATCTGGGATTTGATCCCAACGATTTGCCCACTTACGAATCATCAATGATCTGTTGTTAGAGAAAGTAAAATGCTTTCTTTCATACCACATTGTGCTTAATTGCGTTGAACAATGAAGAGCTATTTAATTTGCAAAATGAAAAATCAGTAAATCTGCATGTACCGCACACCAACATATTAAAATAGGAAAAGCCATTGGGGTTTGATATTATGTCCGTAAAATTTGAAGATTTGCCACCACAGGTACAGAACCAATTGCAGCAGCTACAACAGTTTCAGCAGCAATTGGAAATTACCATCCAGCAACGCCAACAAATAAAAATAAGAATTAAAGACATAGAAAACGCACTTGAGGAACTGGAAAAGGCGGATAAGGATGCCCTGGTGTTCAAAAACGTTGGCCCTATCCTGATAAAAGCGGATGAAAAAGATGTTGCCAAAGAACTGCAGGATACTAAAGAGAATCTCGAGGTAAGGAAGAAGACAATGGAAAAACAGGAGCAGAGAGTGAAAGAGAAGATAGAAGAGATACAGGCAAAAATACAGGGTGCTCTATCACCCCAGACGGGATGAATCACTCACTCTATCACAATTGCCCCATAACCCACACAGGAGTCAGAAGGATAAACGTCGTATGACGTTGAGTATTTCAGCAATCTTGCCTTCCTTGCACCCAATTTTTTTGCTGCAGCCATCACGGCAGCCACACATCCGTATCCGCACATAGATATGTTATTGTTCTCCACCGTTTCCATAAAGTAGCGTATATCCATTGAACGTATCGCATCTATCGCTTTTTTATCCTGCACTGATGCCCACTCATTTACAGGTATGCCGGCAGGTGAAAACTGCCCGTATCCCGTTCCGACATGAGAAAAGTCAGTGCTTGCTATCAGTAATGCATCTGGTGCACCTGCCAGCCTTTCTCCAACTTCAATTGCCGTATTGTAATCCTGGATGCCCATACATAGCGGAACAAAAGAAAAATCGGGGTTCAAAAATTGGAGAAACGGGAGCTGAACTTCGATGGAATGTTCATAAAGATGGGCCATCTCGTCTTCATCGACTATGCCGCCGCATATCTTCCTTGCAACATTTTCATCAATTTTAACATTGCCAAGAGGCGTTTCCCATTCCCCTTCAGCCATCAAAGCCACACCTAACCCGTAGCCAGTATGGTTCGGGCCAACGATAATAAAACTATCGGGAAATCCATCTTCTGCTATCTCGGTGTAAACATGGGCAGCAATTGGGCCGGAGAAAACATACCCCGCATGGGGCACAATGCATCCCTTTATTTTTCCTTTCCGTTTTCTGATCTCCGGCAATTTCCCCGGTCCTCGCCCGTCCAGAAAGCATTTTTCAATCTGCTTCGAAAGCATTTCAGCATTTCCCTCATAAAAGCTCCCAGCAGCTACTGGCCTTCTTATCATGATTATAATATGGAATTAAAAAATTTAAATGTGTGGGTAGATTTTTAATGACAGAATAAATGAAAAAAGAGTTGAATCAACCTGGATCAGAAATTTATCTTCGGTAGTTCCAAGACCCTCTATTTATCACTATTATTCTTAAAGCAGTTCTTTCCTATATTTTTCGTCTTGGTATTTTTCGCTGTTGTTGAGATAATCTTTTATAACCTCATACTCCTTGGTTGATATAAAATCCTTAAGCCATTCTATTCCCTTGCTTTTAAAGGGAATGAGAGCATGCAGCCCTATTCCATACTTTTTCGCTATCTCGCCTGCACCCTGCTCCCTGTCTATTATGACTGCCACATCCACGCACTTTATTTGCATTCCTCTCCTGTTTCCTTCCATTTTAAGCTGTTCTATTGCAACGAGTTTGCTGTCAAATTTTGTCACAAGGTCATCAACGGCAACGAATCTGTCACCTTCATTTATTTCTCCCTCCACAAGTGAATGCTCGCCGTATCTGGATGCAGCTTCTTCGAGTTCGTTCAGTGACTTTACCCCTTTCAATTTTCTAGTATAACAGAGGGGTATTGCATATTCCGTGGATATGGCGGTTGCAATCGGTATGCCGGCCATCGCTATGCCCAGTATTTTGTTGGCATCGCATTCTTTTTTAATCATTTCGCCCATATACCTGCCCACTTTTTTGAGCAGTATGGGATAAGACGGTAAAGAACGGATCTGTATATAGAACGGGCTCCATATTCCGGAAACAAGTCTCCATCCCTCCCGATGGTCTCTAAACCATGTTTTTATCAACCCGTGCCTGTAAAGTTCGGATATTATCTCCTTCCCGATTTCCATACTATCACTCAAATTTTAATGCCTCCTCACAGAACTCTTTTGCGGATTTTTCCATGTTATTGCTTTTGTATATGGAAGAGCCAATTATTGCATAGGCAGAATACCCCTCCAGTATCGTAAATGCTTTTTTGATTCTCCCCCCCTGACGGCCTATTCCCGGCATGCAGTATTTAGGATCATTGACAATTTCTGAAAGAATATCATTGTATTTTTTCAGCGATTGCTCTCTATTGCCCGGGAGAATGAAATATTCAACGCCATTTTCCGCTCCTATCCTGTACATTTCCTCGGGCGCATTATTTCTTATGAAGCCTTCTTCTCTTTCCATATATGCTGGATGCGTCATCTCTCCCCCAACCATGGGCACCATTTTTTTATCGATTATTGCTTTTATGAATGCCCTCTCGGTTTCCGGCCCAGCTTGAGGAAATATAATCACGCTTTTTATTCCTCCTTTGCAGCATACTCCCGCAAATTTTTCGCCCATCTGCGGTATGTCCGTTCCAGCCTTTTGATGGTCGTATATTACCGGCAGGTTGCAGCATTCCCTGACTATGTCCGTCAAAGTTTTCAACCCGTAAGACAATGCAAGCGTCACCCCGACTTTATAGCCTACAATTCCTTCAATGTGGTGTGTCTTATTTACTAGCTCTCTGAATTGCTCCAGCGATACAACATCACAGGCGGTTATAACGCCGTGCTCCTTTTCAAATAACATCATAATGAATACTTTATTTTGCTTTTAGAGTTTTCCTTCCTTTATTTTCTCTCTTGCCTCTTCCATGATTTTATTGGTAAAAAATAAGTTATGAATTGTTGCAAGCCTTGGCCCGAGAGAGTCTTTCTCCCTAAACAAATGATTGATATAATCAAGAGAAAAATTTCTGCAGGTATAGCACTGGCATCCTTCCTGGATTACATCACCTTTAACTTTTGCCCTGCCAAGATTTATTTTACCTTTACCAACAAAAACCGTGCCGTGCCTCGCATTTCTTGTTGGAAATGCACTATCAAATATATCCACCCCCTTCTTTATTGCTCCAATTATGTCTTCTGCCGAGCCGACTCCCATTAAATGGCGGAAATTGTTCTTCGGCAAATAGGGTATGGTGGCTTTCACCATACGGTGCATATCCTCCTTCGGCTCTCCAATGCACAGCCCACCGATTGCGAACCCATCGAAATTCATTTTTGCAATGGCTTTTGCGCACCTGATACGCTCATCTTCAAATGTCCCTCCTTGTAGTATTGCAACTCTTCCCTTTCCTTGGCACCTCGAAGCCCATTTAATCGTTTTATCGACTGACAGAGCAACCCTTTTCTTATCGTAGGGATATGAAGGGCAGTCATCCAGAGACAGTGCAATATCAACGCCCAGCATTCCCTGCACCTTCATGGATTTTTCGGGTGTGAATAACTTTACCGTGCCGTCGGGCATTGAAAATTTTACTCCTTCATCGCTAACTTTGCACGGAAATTTCTTTATCGGCTGAAAACCGCCGCTGTCGCTCACCACAATCCCTTTCCATCTCATGAAATTGTGGATTCCCCCGGCCTGTTTTATGTACTCAATCCCCCTCCTGTAAAGATGTAGGGCGTTAACAATTATTCCCCTACATCCGGCATCCCATGCCTCATCGGGCGTGAGAGTCTTTACGACCGCTTTTGTTGCAACCGGAAGAAAGACAGGCGTTTCAACGGTGCCGTGAGGTGTTTTGATTAAGCCGACTCTGGCATCACCGTGTTCAGCAACTATTTCAAACATTTTTATCCATTATGAGCATTGCATCCCCAAAACTCAGAAACCTGTAGTTATGTTTCAGGGCATCATTGTACGCTCTCATGATATTATCTTTTCCCGCATAGGCACATACTAGCAACAGTGGCGTGGACTTAGGCAAATGAAAATTGGTTAAAACGCCCGTTATCGGAGAATTGAATTTATAGCCAGGATAGATGAATAGATCGCTCCATCCGCTCCCCGCATTTATGGTACTGCCATCGGCATTGGCCGAGCTTTCAAGCGTTTTTACAGTTGTCGTGCCCACCGCTATAACGTTTGCTTCAATACTACCTGCATCATTTATCTTTTGGGCTGCCCCGTCATCGATCTCGTAATACTCTGCCTCCATCCTGTGTTCCTCGACATTTCTGCACCTGACAGGCATGAACGTTCCGATTCCAACATGCAGTGTGATGCATGCAACCTTTACTCCTTTCGCTCTCATCTTATCAAGCATATCCTTTGTAAAATGCAGCCCGGCGGTCGGCGCGGCAACCGACCCTTTTTCCCTCGCATATACACTCTGATACATCTCTGCCGTTTCCCTATCGACCTTTTCTTTTATGTATGGTGGAAGGGGCATTTCTCCTATGGCTTCTAACTCTGCCATGTTCAAGGGTATGTCTATAAGACATTCACCGCCGTTTTTATCGACAATTTCCCCTTCTATCCCATCTTTTCCATCAAACAACATTTTTGTGCCCTCCCTGACTTTTCCTTTCACCAAACATTTGAATAGATTGCTCTCATTGCCAAGCAACAAAATTTCTATTTTTCCTCCTGTTTTCTTTCGCGCGTGAATTCTTGCATGTATAACCCTGGTATCGTTCACCACCACCACATCCCCTGAACCAAGATATTCCAAAATTTCATAAAACAGATGATGGCGTATGCCGTTTTTTATGACCATCAGCTTGCACATATCTCTCGGTACTGCAGGCTTCTGAGCAATTGCCTCCTGGGGCAAGTGATAATCAAATTCATCTATGAGCATTGTGAATTACTTTGATTTCTTTAAGAGCGGTAACCCCGTCTTTTCGTTTACTTTCACTTCATACCCCTCTGGCTTGGCACACGGCTCTGCATCATCTTTCTTTTTTTTGCTGAAAAAATATATACGCTGTTTTCTTCTTCCTCTCAACAATACTTCTTTTGTATACAGTGTATATTCCCCGAAAGTGAAATGACCTTCATAGAATGTTCCCCATTCCGGCAATTCTTCCTCTACTTCCACTTCCTCTTCCGGAATTTTAACTCCTATTTCCAATACTTCCAGCTCCTCTTTCCCTATTTCTTCCTCCTCTTCCTCCCGGGCTATAGATATACTGGGTTTTAGTTCTTCGATCTCTCTTCCATCAATGGCAACAACCTCTTCATTTTCTACCCTCCACCTTGGCACCTCTATTTCCGCAGAAACGCTTCTATTTATCCTGCTGCATACCGTGCACAGATATTTTCTCTCTTCTTCCGGAATGGTCTCTTCGCATATCTTGCACGGTAAATAATCAAGGACCATCACAAGATGCTCTAACTCATGCTCATCGGTCATATCTAATATATGAAAATTTACATTAAAAAGCTTTTGGGGAAAATTAATTGAAAGAAAAAAGGGAAAAAGGCTTACGGTGGGGGTGGCGGGGTGGGTGTAACCTGCCACTGTGTCGTTCCGCTGCTTATGAACACAAACACTCCTTCGCCCATCAGAATGTCGAAGTCATAGCCCGGCAATGCTGTTATGTATTCGGGTAGCCATTCCTGTTCTTGGGCATTCCACTTTGCAACCTTTATGCAATTTGTTATGTTTTCCGCAATTTGGCTGGCAGTAGTATACATCGCATACGGCCACCCTATCATGTTATAGCCCGTTCTCAGCGTGAGGTTTATTTCAGGTTCAAGAAGTGTGCCATTGAACTGTAAATTCACATCCTCTCTTACGAATACGAGGTATCCCGTTCCGTTAACAAGTGCGAAATCGTAGGCGAAACCGACGACATGGCTTACATATTTCTGATGTACATTGTCCCACACAGTAACGACGGTACAGCCCGATATGAGAGCACCCAAATCTTCTGCTGTTTCAATGCTGTCATTGATAAAGGCAGGTGTAATCATGTTCCATCCTTTGTATAACATGAGCCCGAGCCACGGATCGAAATGAATGTTGTCATACACTGCTGAGCCGTTGATTTCGTCGCCCGTTCCATTTGCAGGATTGCCCGTTATCGGATCCAGCATGTTGTCGTTGTTGCTGCTCGGTCCGTTGGCACTTCCCCACCAGTTGTACGTTGCGTTAATCCACGGGGTACCTAGCTCCACTATGTAGTATACCACGCCATATTCATAATTCCCGTAGATTTTATTCCAATGGATTTGTGTGTCAACATTTTCATACGCACCTTCATACCCTCCATACACGTATATTCCTACATCGTTTTCCTTTATCACATTGTTCGTGATGTTTGTGTGGTTGGAACCTGAATCGATGTAAATACCAGTGTCTCCATAATTTTCTGCAATGTAGTTATCTGTTATGCTATTGGATGGGGAACTACCCAGATATATTCCGCAACCGTTGTCCGTGATATCATTGTCAGAAAGGGCATTATGAGTAGAGTAGTCCGCCAAATATACTCCATATTCGTTGTTAGTGACATTATTGTCGGAAATAGTATTATTCCACGAATACTCCAAAAGTATACCCAAAAAGTTATCGAAAATGGTGTTGCCTTCTACTGTTTCATTATCTGCTCCATATAGGTAAATGCCGAAAAAATATCCCCAGACGGTATTATCAATGATTGTATTGTTGCACACCGGTATTTCTTCTCCCATAATGAATATGCCAGCTGACCATCCACCAACTTCACCACCGTATAGTATATTGTGAGATGCCGTTACATTGTAGCAATCTTTCAGTACTATGCCGCTTGGTGGTCCATCTGGCCCTTCACCAATAAAACCATTTCCTATGAAATCATTGTCCGCAACAAGGCTGTCATTGACACACTCAAAATAAATACCACAATACGCGTTATAATAAAAATCGTTGTCGGTAATGGTCTCGTTATCTGTATAAATCATGACGATTCCAGCAAAATTTTCTGAAATATTGTTGTTGCTTATAGTATTGTTACAAAGCCACTGTTCGCTTGGCAAATAGAGTATTCCACAATCTCCATTCCCTACTATATAATTTTCTTCAACGGCGTTCCAGCTTGAGTTGATAAGGATGATTCCAAATTGATTTTCTCCAATCCAGTTGTTATAAATGGTGTTGTAACTGGAGTTCTCTATGCATATACCATCCGACGAATCATTTTCAATCACATTGCCGGAAATGTTGCAGTAATGCGATTCATTCAAATGAATACCGGATACATCGAGACCATATTGTTCCTCTAAATAAAATCCGGAGATATTGACATAATCTGCCTCAATCCAAAACCCAACGCTGATATAATAAAGATAAGTATTTCCATCATAGGTTCCGCCCAATGCATCAACAGTCGTATTGCCAATGATCGTCAGCGATTTATTAATGACCTAAGTTTTCCCTAATTTTTATACACTACACCTAACCCATCCAAGATTTTTTCCTGAATCTTTTCAAGAGTCACCGTAGTACTCCATTCAAAATTAGATTCACTATCTTTCAGACGGACCTTATA
>JAYEJS010000156.1 GCA_034660695.1 Candidatus Thermoplasmatota archaeon
CCAAGATACTTTACAACCTTCTGTTTTATTGTTTTCTCTATTCTAACATTTCTAACCAGGTATCGATATCCTCTTCCATTTATGATTTTGATTCTTTCAAACATGTGACCGAACGTATATAATTTAGACACTACATAATTGTTACGAAATTTTCAGAATACACTTGGTATAGGACGCAAAAAGAATCAGTAAAATGTAGTGTCAAATTAAATATACTGTTGTCATTTGGAAAATGTACTTAAAGCATTCGCAATTTCATACAGAAGCAGATCAGGTACAACAATGTCTATCTCTTTTTCTTCAAACTGTTTTCTGAGGGAAAGAGCGATATCGTCTCCCTCCTCAACAACAAACCACTTGGCTACGACTGAAGCGTCTAAGACGTACATCTCTCATCTCTCCACTTTCTGATTGTTTCCGTTGCATTCCACTCCCCAGATTTATTTCTCAATTTATCCTGAGCTTGCAAGGCTTTCTTTATCTTGCTTTTATCCTCTATTTGGGTGGAGAAGAGGATTCTCAATCTTTTTTGAATGATGGAGATATCTTGCATGTTTTTAATTTCCATGGATGGTAATTTTACTTTAATTTAAATACCTTGTGAATGCAACTGGCTACATCCTCAAAGTAGAAACTGACTGGACGTAGTGTTCTGTTCTTGTAGCGGTTCACCAGCTTTGATACCCCCTTTAAAGTATATCACAAGTTATAGCGGCTTATGGCATTCGGAATAACCTTGGCAGGATATGTTTTATTTTTTTTCAAATTTCTCCACCCAAAAATTAATTACTGAAACAGGAATTCATTTTCTTGATGTTTTGTGGTTAAAATGATAGATGAAGGGCTTGCTGAGTATGGGCTTAAAATTGCTGGAAGGGCTGACTATGCTGAAGTAAGGATGGAAAGCGTGAAAGGCAATTCCATAACGTTATCAAATGGCGTTGTTGAAGGTTCGGAGTTTTCAGAAAAAAATGGTTTATCCGTGAGGGTGCTGGTTAACGGTGCGATGGGATTTTATGCCACAAACATTGTGAACAGACAGGAAATAAAAAAAGCGGTTGATAAAGCAATAGAACTTGCATCGCTTCAAAAAAGAAAAGAAAAAATAGGGCTGAGCGATGAAACAGCAGTACATGGTAAGTGGGGAGTGAACGAAAAAAAGAAATTTCCAGATTTCGATGAAAAAATAGATTATCTGCGGTCTCTTGACAGCATAGCAAAAGATGATACGCTCTCAAGATTATTTTTTTATGGGGAAGAAAGGGTAGAGAAATATTACATAAACACGGACGGAGCCGAAATTTCTTCAAGAGTTCCACGCCTTTCCATTTATTACCTCATAACTGTTGGGAAGGGCAATGAAACGGAACAGATGAACAGGGATTTTGGCAACGCCGGCGGGTGGGAATTTGTGGACAGATGGAAAGTTGGCGATGTACTGACAGGGGACATAACCTTTCTTAAAAAACTGATCAGGGAAGGAAAAAAACCGCCGGAAGGCGCTCTCGATATTGTAGCCGGCCCGTATATAACGGGGCTCATTGCCCACGAATCGTGCGGTCATCCATTTGAGGCAGACCGTATTTTGGGGAGAGAGGCCGCTCAGGCAGGAAAATCTTTTGTAAAAGAGGAGATGCTGGGAAACAAAATTGGAAATAAATGCATATCTGTAATAGATGGCCCGACAGTGCCAAATAGCTACGGTTATTACAAATATGACGACGAGGGTGTAAAAGCGAGAAAGAGGTACCTAATAAAAGACGGGATGGTAAATGAGTTTCTTCATAATAGGGAGACCGCATTTTTTACTGGAAAGAAAAGCAACGCCGCCGCCAGGTCGTCGAGATACGACCGGGAGCCGATAGTGAGAATGGCGAATACCTATATCGAGCCGGGAGATTTTTCACTGGAAGAATTGGTAGAGGATGTAAAAAAAGGGGTGTATATGGCAACTTTTATGGAGTGGAATATAGATGACAGGAGATACAACCAGAAATATGTCGGCGAAGAAGCGTATTGCATAGACAAAGGAGAGATTGCGCATGTGGTGAAACATCCTACCCTTGAGATAACCACCCCGTCATTCTACCAATCTGCAGATGCGGTTGGAAAGGAACTTGAATTTTATCCAGCAACGTGCGGAAAAGGTGAGCCCATGCAGCCCGTGCCAGTATTCACAGGAGGAGCTGCCGTAAGATTGAGAAACGTGAGGGTGAGATGATGATTTGTTATGCGGTTGAGATGGCAAAAAAAGCCGGTATGGATGATGCCGTTGCCAAACTTGTTTCCAGAAAAGAAAAACAAATTAAATTCCACAAAAGCGAGATAAGCACGATAAAGGAATGGGAAGAAATCACGCTGGAAATGTTTATGGCAAAAGGTAAGAAAAATTTTATGCTTGTTTTTGAAAATCCCGACAGAAAAAGGGTCGGAAAAGCAATACGTGATGGAGAAGGCATTATAAAATTGCTGTCACCGAAAGAACGGTATCACGGGCTAGGGGAAAATGAGAAAAAATACGTTGATAAAAAGAAATACGATGAAAATATTGATGACGAAAGAAAAATTTTATCCCTTGCAAATAAAACGATTGACGACGCACTTAAGCATGCTGAGGAGGTGGCAGGCATTATTTATGCTGGAAAAGAAACTATCAACATATGCTCGTCCCGCGGCATAAACGAAAACGATAAAAATAGCTGGATAACTCTTTCGACGAGAGCATTTTCATCTGATAAGGCATCAGGGCATGCCGTTCAGTGTTCGAGAACTTTAAAGTCAATCAAAAAAAATGCAGGAAAAGAGGCGGGAAAGATAGCTGAAATGGCTCTTCACCCAAAAAAAATTGAAAGGGGGAAATACGATATCATTTTTTCTCATCTTTCGTTTGCAAACCTAATTTCTTACATGGCAGTGCTTTCATCAGCATTTTATGTTGACAGCGGCATGTCATTTCTGGCCGGCAAAATGAAAAAAAATATCGGAAGTGAAAATATAACATTGATAGACAGCGGAATTCATCCAGATGGCATAGCATCGAGAAAATTTGATGATGAGGGGCTGGCAACAGGGGAAACGGTAATAGTGGATAAAGGACAGCTAAAATCGTATCTCCACAATACTTCAACTGCGTACAGCCACAAAACAAAAACAACCGGAAATGCCGGCATTATATACCCATCGCCATGGAACGAGGTAGTCATGCCAGGGGACGTATCCCTGGAAGAAATGCTGGAGGGAGTTGAGAGGGGCATATATGTAACCAATGTATGGTATACTCGTTTCCAGAACTACATGACCGGAGATTTTTCAACAATTGCCAGGGACGGGGCATTTTTTGTAGAGGATGGGGCAATAAGTTATCCTGTTGAGGGAATAAGAATAAGTGACAACATGCTTCGCATTCTTAAAAATGTGAAACTATTGTCAAATGACAGCAGGCAAATATGCTGGTGGGAGGTGGAAGTCCCAACATTCACGCCCCAGGTGTTGATAAAAAATGTCAATATAACGAGATCATTCATGTAATACTTTTATGGTTATCCTGTTTTCACCCGGCTCCGCGACCCAAGGCATCTTCACTTCTACATGTCCGTTTACTGGAACAGCCAGCCCTTCTATCCTGTTTTTCTCTCTTCCATTCACATACAAAATCACTTGTGCATTGCTGGCAGGGGCTTCGCCAGTATCGGCTATTTTTATGCTGGAAATGACTTTATCCCCCTCTTTAAATACTTCGGGTTCATGCTCAACACTTTCAAGTTCAACTTTCACCTTTGGCTTTCTGAGAAGGGTTGCAACGTTTATTTTCTCACTTTTGCTCCTTCTCTTTACAGGTTTGGCAAGGACATTTATGGATGCCCATTCATCCAGAGGGGCGTCTTCCGGTGCCTCAACGTGCAATACTACTTCCGCACTTTCTTCCCCCTCAAGCGTAATTACTTCCTTGTTTATATCCGCCTTCCATTTATTGGGTATATCCCCTCCTATTGCCAGCCTGTAGTTAAGTCTGTTTTTTCCCCCTCTTATTTTCTCAAGAGGATTTTTTATGGTTATCGTATAATCTGCTGAATAGCCCGGCGGAATTTCCTTCATCTGCTCCTCACAACTCAAAATCACATATTTTTTTACATAGAGGGTCAGCAGTATCACTATGACCAGCAGGGCAATAACCCCCATTACGAAGAGGGCGAACATCACCTTTCCAGATATCTTGCTCCAGAAAGATTCCCCTTCCCCGCCCCCCTCTGCCATAATAGCCTTTGTCGTTACAGATGCCGAATCGCTCTTTGAGGAACCCCGGGATTGGGCTGTCAGAGTAAGCGTGTTAGCACTTCCATTTTCCGCATCGAGGGGTATCTCAACAGATGCTGACACATCTCCACTTTCCCCGGGCTCAAGGGTGATAAATTGCTTATCAAGTGATGCCGCCCACGCCGATATTACAGAAAGGTTATAGCTGTCCCTGAGGTCACCTGTATTCCTAATAGTAAATGAATACGTGACGGTATCTCCCGGCTTGCCTTCTTTACCGCCTTCAGCACTGACGTCAACACCGTAAACGAACTCTGATACCGTTGTATTTATCCACAGAGAATCTGTTCCGGTGATTCCTTTGGCGTATATCGTGAGATTCAGAAAAGATCCTGGCTCGGCATCCTCAGGAGGTGCCACCTTCATATCAGAATAGTTGAGATAATTGGCATCAACGTTAATGGTGCTGGGATTAAGCTCCACGTGCCAATCTCCAGAATAATCGTATGATAACACAACCGTTTCGTCCTCATTGCCCTTATTCCATACGGCAATCTCATAAGTTACTTCATTTCCCGGTTTGACGGATTGTTGCTGGGGGTAGCATTCAAGTTCTATCCCCCCCTGTGTCGTATTAAAAGGCACCTTTACCAATGATGGGTGAATTGTGGAGTCATACAGGACGTTGGTCGAAAAGAAAGGAGATAAAACACTGAATGGAAAATATGAGAGTACATCCACTGTTTTCTCAACCCTTAACCCCATGGAATGGCCTGCCGAAATCGTATAATCAACATTTTTGATATTGAATGTTTTTTGCTTGACCGTCTCATTTGAAATAAAAAATATGGGGGTTGCCATTGTTGATGCTATTTCGTCCTCAACACCAGAAGATGAAACGTCCAGAAGAAATATTCTCACAACCCTGAATTGGAGGGGGATTATATCAGTCCTTAAAAAATATGCCTCTATAAAAAGAGTTATGCTCACATCGCCGTAGATTTTCTGGTCAGAACTGAAGGGGGCTGTGTACCACCTTGCGGCGCCCACATTCACATCCCGATATGAATCGGTCAGTTTGCTCGGCTCGGATGTATCCATCAGCAAGACGTTTGTGTATCCCGGCGCCGTCTCATCATGAAGATAAAACCACGCTCCATGGACTGAAGCCGGCAGGACTAATATAATGGCGAGAATGGCGAATAGGAGAATAGATGGCTTTCTGATTTTCATTTAGGAGAGTAAATGACTTTTCTTTTATATAGATTTTTTGTTAAATGTCCTGGGAAAACGCCAGAATTAACAAAAAATTTAACAGTGTGTTTTTGATTCACCTTTGCGTCCTATGTTCAAAATAACTGGCATGGAACCATTAGCTCTGCATATAAAAAGAGTGAAAATGGGCTAGTCGTTGCGGCAAATGAAGAAAGGCGATAAAAAATGAAAGATTTGAATTATATTCGTGAATATGAGAAAAGCCAGAGTTCTTTAATACCTCTGTTACAGGAGACCCAAAAGGCTTTTGGTTATTTGCCAAAGAAAGCTCTTCAGGAAATTTCGGGTTACTTGGATATTCCTCTAAGTAGAACTTATGGTGTAGCGACTTTTTACTCACAGTTTAGATTCAAACCGCTTGGAAAATATATGGTAAAGATTTGTCACGGCACCGCATGTCACGTAAATGGTGGCATAAACATCTCCCAGGCAATTAGAGGGGAGTTCGGTATTGAGGAGGGCGAAACAACAGAAGATGGCTTAGTAACCCTTGAGAGGGTTGCCTGCCTCGGCTGCTGCAGTTTGGCACCTGTAGTAATGATACATGATAAAGTTTATGGAAATCTGACACCAGATAAGGTCAGAAAACTTGCGAAGCATCTCAAAAAAGGTGAGCTGAATGATTAAGGCTATTGCCGTCGGTATGAACTCCTGCGGGGTAGCAGCTGGGGCAAAGGAAACCTATGAATCCATCAAGAAAGAGCTTAAAGAGAGGAATTTAAATGTTCCACTTAAAGTTGTTGGCTGCGTTGGGATGTGTTACAGAGAGCCCCTCGTCAGCATAGTTACAGAAGACGAAATCATAACATATGGGGGTGTAACGCCAGATGAAGTTCCCAGGATTATAGAAGAGCATGTAATAAAAGGAAAGACGATCGAAGAATGGATGGTTAAAAGGGACTGGTATGAGAATGGCATTAGAAAAACTCGGGATATTGACGGTTATTTCGAAAAGCAGAAGAAAATAGTCCTAGAAAACAGCGGCTATATCGATCCCGAAGACATAGGAGAGTATATTGCTACCGGCGGCTATAAAGCGATTGAAAAAGCTCTGGAAATGAAGCCCGGGGAGATAATTGAGAGCATTACAAAATCTGGGCTTAGAGGGCGGGGGGGCGCCGGCTTTCCCACAGGTTTAAAATGGAAATTTGTAAGGGAAGCCAGAGGTGATGTGAAGTACATTATTTGCAATGCTGATGAGGGGGATCCCGGAGCTTTCATGGACAGAAATGTTCTTGAAGGAGATCCTCACCGCGTGATAGAGGGGATGGTAATAGGCGCTTATGCAATTGGGGCCACCCAGGGATTCGTATATGCTAGGGCGGAGTATCCTCTGGCGATTAAGAGGCTAAAAAAGGCTTTGGATCAGGCAAGGGATAAAGAGTTTTTGGGAAATGATATTCTTGGAAAAGGATTCTCTTTTGGCATAAAGATAAAGGAGGGGGCCGGAGCTTTCGTTTGCGGTGAAGAAACAGCCCTGATGGCATCTATTGAGGGGAAGAGAGGAATGCCGAGGCCAAGGCCGCCGTACCCTGCTCAAAAGGGTTTGTGGGAAAAGCCGACTAACATAAACAACGTAGAAACCTGGGCGAATATTCCTTGGATTATAAATCATGGCTGGGAGGAGTATGCGAAGATCGGTACGGAGAAAAGCAGGGGAACGAAGGTTTTTGCTCTTGCAGGCAAGATAAAGAGAGGTGGAAATGTTGAGGTGCCAATGGGCCTTACGTTACGAGAAATACTTTACGAGATAGGCGGCGGGACAAAAACAGGCAAAAATATTAAAGCGGTTCAGTTAGGCGGCCCTTCAGGCGGATGCATCCCCGAGAAGCTTTTTGACATTCCTGTCGACTATGAGTCGATAACTGAAACAGGAGCGATAATGGGTAGCGGTGGAATGGTTGTGATGGATGAGGATACATGCATGGTCGACATAGCGAAATTTTTCCTTGATTTTACGGTAAAAGAATCCTGCGGAAAATGTACTTTTTGTAGACTTGGCACAAAGAGGATGTGGGAAATTTTGGATAAAATAAGCAAAGGAAATGGTGCATTAGAGGACATGAAATCCTTGGAAAAGCTGGCCCCTCAAGTTTTGGATGGCTCGCTCTGCGGTCTTGGGCAAACCGCGCCAAAACCTGTTCTGACAACGCTCAGATACTTTAAGGATGAGTATTTGGCCCATGTGGAAGAGAAGAAATGCCCTGCTAAAGTTTGTAAGGAACTCATAAAATATGTAATAAATCCTGACAAATGTGTAGGGTGCACAGCCTGTGCGAGATCCTGTCCTGCTAAGGCGATTAGTGGAGAGAAACAGAAAGCTCATAAAATTAATCAGGAGAACTGTATCAAATGCAGAACATGCTATGAAGTGTGTAAGTTTGGAGCCATAGAAATTAGGGATGCTTGTGAGGATGATTAAAATGGTCAGGATGGTGATTGACGGGAAAGAAATGGATGTTCCTGAGGATAAAACCCTTTTAACATTCCTGATGGAAAAAGGAGAACACGTACCAGGGATGTGCCATGTGCCCATGCTCGACCCCTACGGCTCTTGCAGGCTTTGTTTAGTCGAGGCTGATGGTGAAACAGTGACCGCCTGTACGCTAAAACCCAGAGAAGGTTTAAAAGTTGAGACACTCACCGATAGAATCATCGAAATGAGGCGGAGAGCTTTGGAGTTGATGCTTTCAGATCACAAAGGCGATTGCATAGGCCCTTGTCAGGACGGATGCCCTGCACATGGCGATGTGCAAGGTTACTTGGCTTTAATCGCGATGGGTAGGTATCACGAGGCTGTTAAGTTAATGAAGGAAAAATACATTCTGCCAGCAGTATTGGGTAGAGTTTGTCCCGCTTTTTGTGAAGAGAAATGCAGGCGAAATTTAGTAGACGAGCCGGTAGCAATAAGGCAGGTTAAGCGATTTGCTGCCGACTATGACTTAGAAAATGGCCCATGGATGCCCCATATCCCGCCATCGAGCGGCAAAAGAATTGCTGTGGTCGGGGGAGGGGCGGCTGGCCTGGCCTGTGCTTACTATTTAAGGGTCATGGGACATGAAGTCAGGATATTTGAGTCTATGCCCAAGCTCGGCGGAATGATGCGATATGGCATTCCGGAATACAGACTGCCCAAGAATGTGCTGGATAAAGATATAGATACCGTGACAAATACAGGGATTGAAATCGAGACCAACTGCACGGTTGGGAAGGACGTAAGCTTGGAGGTGCTCAGGGGTAAGTACGATGCACTGTTTTTGGCTGTGGGTGCTTGGAAGAGCAGAATCATGGGAATTGAAGGAGAGGGGCTGAAAGGTGTCATGCATGGAATCGACTTTCTGCGCAAGGTCAATACAGGTGAAAAAGTAGATATTGGGGAAAAAGTCATTGTCGTTGGGGGCGGGAATACTGCCATAGACGTTGCAAGGACAGCCCTAAGGTTAGGTGCAGAGGTTACCATTGTTTACAGGCGTTCGAGAATGGAAATGCCGGCAAACGAGCAGGAAGTGGAGGAGGCTGGGGAAGAGGGCGTTAGATTCCTTTTCTTGACGAACCCCGTGGGATTCTACGGGAGGAAGGAAGTCGAGAAGGTTGAACTGATAAAAATGGAGCTTGGGGAGCCCGATGCGAGCGGTCGGAGGGTACCTCTGCCTATCGAGAACTCAAACTTCATTGAGGGGGCGGATAACGTCATTCTGGCCATTGGGCAGTACTGCGATGAAGGATTTTTGAATGTCTTGGGTATTGAATCGATGAGAGGGAAAGCCACGGTTGATAACGTTACGTTACAAACAAACCTGGAAGGAGTTTTTGCAGGCGGAGATTTGGTAATGGGCCCTTCGACGGTTATTGAATCCATAGCGGAAGGCAGAAAAGCAGCCATAATGATAGATTTCTATCTAAAAAATAAGCTCGGGAAAGTTAAAGAGGCGCTCTTGGAACCTTCAAAACACATAGAGGGTATAATTAAAGACGATGAGATTTACAGTGTGGTTTTCGATTTGAGGCAATACAATCACTGGAAGTCTGTCACGGAGGAAGACTACGAGCATGTTGAGAAGATTCCAAGAATTAAAAAAAGAATCAGGGATGCAAAGGAAAGAATCGGGGACTTCATGGAGGTTGAGAGAACCATAGGAGAGAAAGAAACGTTCGAGGAAACTCGCAGGTGCGTGTCATGTGGATGCATGGAAGCTTTTAATTGTAAACTCAGAGAGTATTCCACACTCTATGATGCAAAACAAGATGCTTTTCTTGGGGAACAAAACGATTTCAAAATCGATGAGAGTCATCCACACATTACATTAGATAACAACAAATGTGTACTCTGCGGGAGGTGCGTAAACATAACGCAGGAAATTACAGGAGAGGGGGTAGTAGACTACATGTCGAGAGGATTTAAGACAAAGATTTCACCGCCTCCAGATAACTCCCTCGGGGATATGAAGGGCTATTTCCTTGGGGATATGATTGACGTATGCCCGACAGGGGCAATAACAGAAAAACCACCCTTTGTCAAGCCCGGGCCGTGGGAAACCAAATTAATCCCGACAGTTTGTAATGGATGCGGTCTGGGTTGCGAGATGAACATAGAGGTTTATGATGGAATGCTTATCAGGGCATCCTCCAAGTCGCCTTCATGGAACAATGGGCATTTGTGCGATAGGGGGAGATTTGATCGTCTTTGGGAGAGCAAAGCAGAAGAAGTGATGGTTAACGAGAATGGCCTTAAAAAAATAACTTGGGATGAAGCAGTAGAAATAATCAAGAGTCACATGAGAGACATGGCGATAGTCCTGACACCCGAAGTGATGCAGGAAGAAGCTCTGTACTTCAAGAATCTGGCTGCAAAACATAACCTCAAGATCGGTGCCCTTGTCAAGGAGGGAGTTTCCACTGCAAACTATGAGAATCTGCTTACTGCCAAGCGTATTCTCGTAAAAGCAGATTTGAAAAATTACCCCTATCTCAAGTTATTCCTGAGACAGGCTCAGAAAAACGGTGTCAGGATAGTTGAGGAGGATTATGATTTTGCTATTTTGGAAGCCCCAGCAGCATCTTTAGATGCACCTACGTTAATACTCCACCGAGGTGTCAACGAGACAGGGTTGCTAAAGTTCGGCTTACACCGTGTTCCAAAAGCGAGGAACTACCTAGTCATTGGGAATCTCAAGGAAAGGCTCGATGGTTTTACTATAATTCTTGGAAGTAGTAATGCGGCTGACATTATGTTGCCATATCCTGCTTGGGCAGAGAAAGAAGGCACAATAATAAATGATTTCAACATGGAATTGAGAGTGAACAAGGTAAGGGAGGGAAAGATGGAAGTGGAAAGACTGCTATCATCCTTGCCATAGATGAATACTTAAAAACGGGGGAGTGGAGCAAGCCGTAGCGCTTTTTAGCGATCATACAATTTTATCGCATTTGCACCCAGGGGCAGATGCATATCTTCGGCAATGCTTTTACATTTCACTTTTAGAAAGTAAGCAATTGGTTTATAATCTGTTTCTGAAAATCCCTCATAATTTGCCATTCCCTTGCATATGATTAAAGATGCATTTTCCAGTTTACGCTTTAATCCATCCGATATTTTGTTAAACTCAACACCCACCGCAAATGCCCCGGTTGTCATTATTTTATCGGTGACATCATTGAAATGAAGTGAAACGGCATCTTCATATGTTGCATCGGTAAGAACGGGAGCACCTTTCACCACGAGCGTTAAATTGATATCATATCTTTTTAATTCCCGGCAGACGAGCTTATCAAATACTATTTCCCCGCAATTATCTGTGAAATAAAGAATATCGCCTTTCAAATATTTCTTTACCTTATCTAAATCATCATGCTGCAGTCCCTCTTTAATTTCATCATCAAATTTTTTCTCTAATTCTTCTGGTGAGGAAGCGCTGCCGGCAATGCCAAAATCTATGGAATTGCCGATTACTGAACAAATTATGGCTGCTTCAAGTTTATCGCTGCTTCCATTTATAAATTTCTCTGCCTCTGGAAGAATTTTTTTTGCGATTTCGTTGCTTCTTTCCTTGAGTTCTTTATATGGGTCTGGGTTTTTTAGTATCTCATATGCCATTTTGTGAACGATGCTTGCAATTTGTGCAGAGCTTTTTTTTCCGCCGTATTCATCCAGCAATTTTTGTGCAGTCTTTTTCATTATTTCTTCCTGCTTTTCTTGGCTTGCATTTGCCAGGTCGGATTCGAAGATAATGCGGTTGAGCAGGCACGGTATGCAACGGGGTTTCATTTTCATTGGGCAAGGAATAAAAATGAGTATAAATCGTTTTCAGCGTGAAAGATATATATGGCTATGTCCATCCATCCTGTATGGTGAATGAATGGCGGTAGAACTAACATCAGAAAACTTTCAGGAATTTGTAAAAAGTCATGACACGGTGATTGTAGATTTCTGGGCGCCCTGGTGCGGCCCGTGCCTCATGATGGCCCCGATAATAGATGAATTGGAACAAGAGATGGACGGAGTTGTTTTTGCAAGGATTAATACCGATGAAAATCAGGAGATAGCAATGAAATATCGCATCATGAGCATCCCGACCCTGATGATATTCAAGACAGGAGAGATGGCTGACATGATAATGGGCGTTATGGCTAAAGAAGCACTGAAAGAAAGAATAAAAAGTTATTTGTAGCAGCAATATACTCTTTTTCTAAGGGGGCGCATAAAGGCGGATGCCTGCGTCTTTTTCCCTCTCTGCTTATTTTATGATTGGCTCCCCCAATGGCAAAATGGTTTTTCCATATGTCTCATTGATAACTTCAGCCATGGCCACATATATCGCAATCAGTCCACATATTATTCCTTCTATGCCAATCCATCTGCCGCTGATCATCCCCCAATCTCTCAGTGCCAGTAGGTAAAAAAGCACGAATAATGTGAAGAATACTGCCTGCAAGCCCGTATTTGCCTTCAACGTACTGATAAACATCATCATGGTAAACAAACCCCACATGAAAAAGTACCATCCCATGAATTCAGGGCCTGTTGCACCGGCGTATGTTCCGCTGCTTATGATATCTGGCATTATAAGAAGAGCGACAAGTGATAGCCAGAACAGACCGTAAGAGGTGAAAGCCGTCACTCCAAACGTATTCCCTTTTTTATATTCCAACAATCCAGCGAAAATCTGTGCCATTCCACCGTAAAATATGCCCATTGCAAGAACCATTGAACCAAGCGGGAATGAACCGGGGCTGGCATTATGTATATTTAACAGCACGGTAGTTATTCCAAAACCCATAAGACCCAGTGGTGCAGGATTTGCCAATTTCATAGGGGGGGGATACGAAACGCATATAACTTTTTTTTGGTTTATTTCTGACTTTAAAAATTAGAAAGTACGCCGGCGACCGGATTTGAACCGGTGACCGCTCGGTTAACAGCCGAGTGCTCCACCATACTGAGCTACGCCGGCATCTATCTGTATGGCAATATAAATTGGTATATAAAAATTAGGTTTTGCAAAGCCTTATAATCGAAAAAGCATTTCGATAAGTATGCGAGAATATTCGATAAAAAAAGGGCACAATCCTGACGTGAATGCCATAATAAAGAATTATTTCGGGGCGAGTGGGGAAGTTGAGAAAGGAATGAATTTTATCGTAGATGGCATAGGAAAAGTGTATATGAGAAAAGAAAAGAATAATCTGTTAATTGAAACAGAACCTATTGCCGGTATGTCAGGCAGTATTGATGTAATAAAAAAATGGAATGATTTTTTGTTTGAGGCAACTGGGCGGACGGCAAAAGAAAGAAAAAAGATGCTGGAGAAAGAAATGAAGGGAAAGTAGTTTTCATTAACGGCAGTATTTTTATCGGCAAAATATTATAACATCTTTCCAATTTAAAGGCCTGTATTTATCCTTGGTAACTTCAATGCTAAGCTTGACTGCATCCTTATTTTTAGGGATATTGCACCCACTTACTACAATACTGGCAATTCCATTTTCATCCGTAAAATTTGTGCCGTTTCCGCCCGCCCCGTATATAAATACTCTTGCACCCTCTATCGAGGTGCTATTTCTGGGATTGAAGACCTTCACCTTTATTGCCCAGGACGGGATCTCTTCTTCATTTTCTGAGAGGTTGAAATAGTGGACATATTCATTACGGCTGATTTCTATAACTCCGTCCAGAAATATGATGTTAGGGGAGTTAATATTCACATGATGTGGAAGAAGAAGAAGGATAATGGCTATTGCCACTGAAATAATAATTACTGCTACAAGGTATTTTACATGAATTGGATATTCCTCGCTCCCAAAAACCTTACCGGACATCCTTTCACTTACCTCTACAAACAAAAAGATGTTTATAACAATTCCTGAGTATACTTTAGATATTCTTCAAAACCTATAATGGCTCTCTTTCTACCTCAAGTCTATCTGCCGTTGGGTATTCCTCCACGATATAGCACCTGTAAGGCAATTTATCAGATATCTCTTCGAGTATAAAAAAAGATGCTCCTATCCTTTTCTTTTCCTCATCCTACTTTATCAGGGTTTCGTCTATCGAAAATTCTTCTATTATATTTTTTATAGCTGTTTTGTCCGCAAGAATTATCCCTTTTAATAACGTTCCATCCTCGGTTATTACATCATACAATTTTGCAACATTTCTTGCCCTCCTCATTATCCTCCTTCTTAATTGAATGCCGTCCTTAAAAGAAGATGAACAATAATGAATTGGTACGGATATATCCCAGTCTAAAATCTCATATGCCATTTCCTCACTGCCTCCTACAGCACTTGATATATCGCTTTTTATGGCGTACCATACCTTTCCATTTCCTCAAAATTTGTTTCTGAAAATTCAAGCTCGTTGAGATTAATAAAATCGATATCATATGATTCTGCTGTTTCATTTCTTTTTTCATATGGGGTATAAGAGGAATCTCTATTCCTGCATCTATTGGCAGGTCTGCAATGATTTTTTTAAAATTAGTATCGATTTTCTCCCATGAGGACACATGCGGGCGGAACCTTATCTCGTCCAGCCCAGATGCAACCAATTTCTCGATTTTTTTTCCGTCCATCATAGAAGTGTAGAGGTGGATGTAGTGGTTATCCCTAAAATATTCCTTCAGCATTTTTATGATGCGTGCTGTTTTGTCAGCAACTTCTAAAGGCTCCCCTCCAGTTATGTCCGTGCCTTCCGCCTCCATTAATTCTCCTTCCTCCAGAATTTCTCCTTCTTTTTTTACCAGCAGTTCATTAGCATAGATGACATCTTTTCCTTTCTTTTTTTCAGATATGGGACAGTAAAAACAGTTTGAATGGCATAAGCCCGTTACGAGAAGAACCATTTTTGAGCCCTTCTCACAGTATTTGCAGCCATCTGCAAGTTTTTTTTGTATAGAATGATTTTTTGGTGGCTCATTCACCGTCTCCAAAACTATTCTTCAGCATTATATAATCGTACCAATAATTTCATGTGCGCTAAAATTTCTTGCGCAATATAGCATAATAATAAAAATATCGCCACTAAAAACATAAAAAATTACATTCTAACGTTGTGTGTCTACATTTTAAGTGAAATAGAAAACTTTTAATTCCAAAAAAGTATTTCCTCCACTGTGAGAATCAAACTAACCGATAATGAAAAGCTCGTTCTTTATGGATTGGTGAGGTATCCCACGCTAAAAGACAAAGAACTTTCAGAAAAATTGGGTTTGAAACACTCTACGGTAATTTCCATAAGGCGGAGGTTGAGAGAGCATGACTATTTCAGAACGATAAGACTGCCCATGCTTCAAAATTTTGGGTGTGAAATTCTGGTAGTGAGCTATACGAATTTTAACCCGGTTATACCCTTACAAAAAAGAATCGAGGTAACTGAAGAGAAAATAGAAGTATCAGAGGAACTATTCTTCTCGTTGGGGGAATTTGAGAAAGGTTTTTCACTGAGTTTGTCAAGAGACTATACAAATATTGGAAAAATAAATGATGTTCGCACGGAGACATTCGGAAAGCTTGGATTGCTGGAGAAGGATTATCCAACAGAAGCTATATTCCCTTTTGATATTAGCAAAATTTATCGCTTCTTTTATTACCCGCCCCTTATAAAAAAATATTTTAGAATAGAAAAAAATGATGATGAGGAAGATCCTCTCGAAAAAGGCAAAAAAATTCATTTATCCGGAAATGAAAAGATTGTATTTCACGGACTTGTTAAATATCCTGAAGAATCTGATAAAAGAATAGGGAACCTTTTGAACGTATCAAGGCATACTGTCTCGAGAATGAGAAAAAGATTTGAGGAAAATGGTTACATAAAGCAGTTCAAGATGCCAAATTTGAGCAAAGTAGGATTTGAAATACTGGCGTTTTATCATATTCGTTATGATCCCTCAAATCCACCCGATTTTGACGGAGACGAGGTTAAAACTCTGCTGAATGACAGAGTCATATTTATGGCGACGAGGAGATTTGAAACCGTAATAATAGGGGCATACACAAATTATGAGGAATATAAAACCGATAAAGTAGAGAAAATGCAGTTTTTGAAAGGAAAAAAATGGATAGCAAAAAATCCGGTGATAAGAACATACAGTCTGAGCAGATCAATTGTTATAAAGGACTTTACTTTTGCCCCCATTACAAAAAAGGTTCTGGAGTTGGAGCAGGACATTGGGTAGATTTTGTAGTCAAATATTTAAATATTAATAAATATAGAAACCTAATACTACTAATGTTGCGGGGGTACCCGAGCGGTCAAAGGGGCAGGGCTTAGGACCCTGTGACGCAGGTCTTCGAGTGTTCGAATCGCTCCCCCCGCATAATTTTTCCTATAAGAGAAATATTAAAATGACAAAATAAGTTGACAAGTCATGAAAGTGTATGTTGTTGATAATGGCGGTCAGTGGACTCACAGGGAATGGAGAACATTGCGTTATCTTGATGTCGAAGCAGAAATTGTTCCAAATACAATCCCATTTGAAAAAATTTTAGATGCAGATGCCATCGTGCTTTCTGGGGGAGCGCCCCGAGTGGGGCTTTCAGGAGAATTGGGAAATTGTGGGGAATATCTGAGGAAAGCAGATTTTCCTATTATGGGAATCTGCGCAGGTCATCAGTTTATGGCAAGGTATTTTGGTGGGAAATGCGAGCCTGCGGAGCTTCCAGAATTTGGAAGGGTGGAAATATCAGTTATTGAAAAGGACGAAATATTCAAAAATCTGCCAAAAAAGATGGTGGTGTGGGAATCTCATAACGACGAGGTTACTGCATTGCCCGAAAATTTTGAGTTGCTCGCTTCTTCAGAAAATTGCAGAATACAGGCGATGAAACATGAAAGCAAGCCATTTTACGGCGTGCAATTCCATCCGGAAGTGGAGCATACTGAATATGGTGCCCAGATATTTCATAACTTTCTTGAGGAATGTAAATGATTTTTCGTGCATATTATCCGAAGCCGCTTTTTCCTCCCGTATCCTTATCGGAAGGATGCATCCTGATGTGCAGGCACTGTAAAGGAAAATATCTGGGTGGGATGGAAAAGATAAGAAATTCAGAAAAGTTGGTTGAGTATTGCAGGAAATTGGAAAATGGAGGAGGGAAAGGCATACTTGTAAGTGGAGGGAGTGACAGGGAAGGAAGAATATTAAACCTTGAAAGGGCGATAGGCGCCTTTAAAAAAATCAAAGAAGAAACAAACCTCATTGTTGCCATTCATACCGGGTATGTGGACGAAAATATGGCTGACAGACTCATCAATGCCTGTGATATTGCTTTTGTCGATATGATCGGAAGTGATGAAACAGTTAAGCAGGTTATGGGACTGGGCGGCATAAACATATATACAGAAAGTTTGAAAAATTTAATCGATGCAGGCATTCCTGTCACCCCCCACATTACAATAGGATTGGATTATGGAAATATTAATGGGGAATATGCTGCTCTGGAATTAATAAAGACATTTCCTATCAAAAAAATTGTTTTAAATATTATATGCCCGACAAAGGGTACCGATTTTGAAAATATAAACATTCCTTCTATGGATGAAATAAGAGCTATAATAAAGAAAAGTAAAGAGCAGGAATTGGATGTAGCACTGGGATGTATGCGTCCCCGCGGCATGCAGGAAATCGAGGAGGAGGCAATAACAGAAGGCATTAAGAATATTGCTCTTCCGTCAATGAAAGCCATTAAATATGCCGAAAAAAATGGATATGTTGTCGAAAAAGTGCAGGCGTGTTGTGGACTAACAAATGGAATGATAAATAAAATCACGAGATAAAATAAAATTTACGATGTTGTTTATAAACCAACTTTTCTCAAAACTATTTATATTGCAATTGCATTTTAGTTACCATGAAAAAAATAATTGTGCCATTGGTAATATCTGTATTTCTTTTCAGCAGCGCTTTTGCCGGGATAGTAAGCATTCCCTGCAATGAAGTTGATATGCC
>JAYEJS010000157.1 GCA_034660695.1 Candidatus Thermoplasmatota archaeon
GAGGAATTAAAATTAAAAAAGAAGGATGGGACACTTATTTGGGCGTCTGTCACTGCAACTGCAGTTTATGATGAAAATGGTGAGGTTAAATACTATGATGGAATGATTGAAGATATAACCGAACGCAAGGAGGCAGAAGAATCATTGCGTAGCAGTCAGAAAAAATATCAATCGCTATTTGAATTTCAGAAGGGAATACTGAAGCATTCTCCAACGGGCATTCTGAAATTGGATGAAAGGTTGCGTATTGTATATGAAAATCCAGAAATGAAAAGATTGATGGGAGTTCCACCTGGTGATGAATCAAATGCCATAGGAGCCGATATCAGAGAACTGCCATCGGTAAAAGAGGCGGGATTGGTAGAGATATTTAACAATGTCTTGCAGGGAAAGGAAATGTATGGAGAGAGTCCTTTTACATCTATTTATGGAAAAAAAACATATTTGTCATTTAGCGTTTCTCCGATTTTAGAAGGGGGTAAATTTGTGGGGGCAGTTGTGATAATCAATGACGTTACCGAACGTAAAAAAGTAGAAGAATCTTTAAAAGAAAGCGAGGAAAAATTTAGAACTCTGGTCAACAGCGCTCAGGATGCAATATACTCACATGACCTCGAAGGTAACTTTCTAATGTGGAATCCCCAAGGCAACAGACTATCTGGATACTCAGATAAAGAACTTTCCGGTATGAATATAGCAGACTTGCTAACGCCAGAATCACTGAAAATCGCCAGGGAAAAAACTGCTCTAAAAATCAAGACAAAAAAACCAACACCGCCATATGAACTCTCGCTTGTGTGCAAGAATGGAAGCATCATTCCAATCGAAATAAGCAGTGCCCCACTTATCTATGAAGAAAAAGTTGTGGCTGTACAGGGCATTGCAAGGGATATAACCGAGCGCAAAAAAGTAGAAGAAGCTCTGAAGAAAGCTTATGAAAAAGTAGAAGAAGCTCTGAAACAGGAGAAAGTGTTTAAATTAAAGACTGCCCATCACTTCTTCAATCCAATTGCCATTGCGAAAGGATATCTTGATTTAACTATGAATGAAGTTCCTGAAGAACAGAAGAAAAAATTACAAGCTGCACATCATGCCATAATGAGGGTTGAAAAAGTAGTTAAGAATGTTACTCAAGAAGGCGAGATACATGAATGAAATAGTATTGATAGTGGATGATGAGTCCATGATTCATGAATTGCTTGGGATAAATTTGCAGAAAATGAAAACACCGGTTGAAATTCATAATGCATTGACTGGAGAGGAAGCCATAGAAATCTACAAAACGCTATTGGATAAAGGTAAGAGACCGGACCTCGTTGTCATGGATTTGAATCTGTCTGGAAAGGATAACATAACTAACATAGAGACGCACATGAAAGGTGTTGGAAAAATGGACGGAGTGAGAACAACTGAGGAAATATTGAAAATAGACCCAAAAGCACGAATATGGGGTTATACCGCTTGGTTTGATACAGAATGGAGCAAAAATTTTGAAAAATATGCTGATAAAATTGTTGAAAGGACGATTCCTTTTCATAAATTTTCGGAAATGGTAGACAAATTTTTTCAATAAAAATAGCCAAAGATTTTTTAACCATATTTCATTACTCTATCTATGAAAACAACATTCAGTATTATAAAAGCAGATGTTGGGGGCTTTCCAGGTCATTCATCAGTTCACCCAAAACTTATCGGAGTTGCAGAGAAAAGCCTTTCAGAAGCGAAGGAAAGCGGATTGCTTATCGATTTTCATGTTACCCATTGTGGCGATGACCTCGAATTGTTGATGACGCATACTAAAGGGGAAAACGATGAAGAGGTGCATTCCCTTGCCTGGGAAACATTTAGGAAAGCAACCGATATGGCTAAAAATTTGGGTCTATACGGTGCGGGCCAGGATATGCTTAAAGACGCTTTTTCTGGCAACATACGGGGTATGGGCCCAGGCATAGCGGAAATGGAATTTACAGAAAGAAAATCTGAGCCGCTTATTGCCTTTTTAATGGATAAAACTGAGCCCGGTGCATTCAACTTGCCCATCTTCAAAATTTTTGCTGACCCATTCAATACTGCAGGGCTTGTTATCGACCCGTCCATCCATTCGGGTTTTCGCTTTGAAATATGGGACATATTTGAACACAAAAAAGTATTCATGAATCTACCAGAAGAAATGTATGACGCCCTTGCCCTCATAGGGGCAAAATCGCGGTTTGTGATAAAAAGAATCTATCCAAGAGAAGGAAAGCTGCCGGTGGATGAGCCTGTGGCTGTTGTTTCCACGGAAAAACTCTACCAGATTGCAGGGGAGTATGTTGGCAAGGATGACCCGGTTGCCGCTGTCCGCTCTCAGTCTGGATTGCCTGCCTTGGGTGAGGTGCTGGAAGGGTTTGCATTCCCGCATCTGGTTTCTGGATGGATGCGTGGCTCTCATAATGGGCCAATTATGCCGGTATCTGTAAATCAGGCGAGATGCACTCGATTTGACGGCCCTCCGAGAGTTGTCTCTCTAGGTTTCCAGATAAAGGAAGGAAAGATGGTTGGTCCTGCCGATCTGTTTGACGACCCTGCTTTTGATTACACCCGCAAGAAAGCAATGGAAGTGACAGATTATATGAGACGCCACGGTCCTTTTGAGCCTCACCGCTTACCGTTAGCGGACATGGAGTATACAACGCTGCCCAAAGTCATGGAAAAGTTGAAAGGAAGATTTGAGGATGCTGGATAGGCAAAAAATATTTACATGAAAAGCATTTTGTATTGATGAGACTTGTTTCTACAGAAGAGGTGGAGGAAACACTGAAGGCCTGGAAGAAAAAGAAGGGGGAGAAAAAACGAGAAGAAAAGGACTCTCGGCAGAAAGAATAGCAAAGCGTATGCTCTCCAGCAGAGGATACGCCATTGTCGCTCTAAATCATCGGATAGATTCAGGTGGGGAAAACATCGCGGAAATAGACATTCTTGCAGAGAAAGATGGGGACATGTATGCCATAGAAGTGAAATCCGGAAGAGCAAACCTTACTGCGGTTCGCCAAATATATGCAAACGCCAAACTAGGGGGTTACAAACCACTACTCATATGCAAAAAATCAGATGAGTCGACGCGTGAGGCAGCAAAGCAATTGGGTGTCAAAATCATGGAGTTTAGCGAGTACCATCTCTTGCTTGAGCCGGAGGAACTCGAAAGCATTGTCAAGGAATGTATGGAAGAAGTTATGGAAGAATATGGATTTTTGCCCTATGCCCTAAATTTGAGTAAAAAAGATATAAAAGTGCTTAAAGCAATTGCATCAGCAAAAGATTTCGCCCATGCTGCAGATATGCTTAAATTAGATGGCGATGCATTGGGTAAAAAACTTGCCTCCTTGTCAAGAAAAGGAGTTTTACCCTCTCGTTCCCTATCATTTAATGATTTGAAAAGATGCTCCTCTTCCATATTGTCGAGAAACGAATTGCTTGAAAGGCTTGAAAGAATCGAAAGTGAGATAAAGAAAATCCGGGATTTTATAAAAAATAGCTGAATAATTTTTTACCATTTCTTCTTTAATGGAGTCATTAAGTAGCAAAGATGCTGGATGCCTTTAATCATCTCTCTAAAAATTCTCTCAGTTTTGAAACGGCTTTACCCCTATGTGAATATTCACTTTTTTCTTTTTTCTTCATTTCTCCAAATGTTTTTTTGCATCCTTCTGGAATAAAAATAGGGTCGTAGCCGAAGCCTTCTTTTCCCCTTGTACATTCAGAAATATGGCCGTGGCATTTTCCCTCGAAAAATTTTACTTCTCCGTCATAAAATGCTATAACGGATTTGAAGCACGCCTTTCTATCTTTCACCCCATCCATTAATTTTAGTATGCCACTGTTTCCTATGCTCTTAAACACGTATGCTGAATAAACTCCGGGAAATCCGTTCAATGCTTGTGTAAATAAACCGGAATCTTCAATCATTACGTTGCCGTTCATTCTTTTCATTAAAAACTCAATTCCGAACTCTGCCACTTCTTCAAGGTTGTCCACCTGTATTTCTGGATATGCCATAAATTTTCTTATTATCTCATGTCCGGGAAGCATTTTCTTTACTTCTTCAAATTTTTTGTCGTTACTCGTTACGAAATAAATCTTCATTCCCTCACCACGTATCTCCCCCTTTCGGCTATCTCTTTCATCTTTTTTCTTATTTCCCCTGCCATATCAAACTTTTTTTCATACGCCTCAAAAACCCATTGAAACAGCTCTGTATTCCTATGGGCTGCCTTGAATGCTCCCATTAAAAGGTGAAGATCAACTCCCTGCTTTTCTGCCTCATTACTTATTTCTCCCAGCCCAAAATCGATGAAGTATATATTGCCATTGGCAAGAATGAGATTTGATGTTGTAATATCTCCATGTATTATGCCATTTTTATGGAGAGAGGCAATACTTTCACCAATCTTTTTGCATATGGCCTTCTGTCTTTCTTTATCCAGTCCATCTATGCAATCTTTTATCCTATCTCCATTGACATACTGCATTGTTATCTTCATTTCATTCAGGTCGACATCATATATTATGGGAACGGACGTGCCCGATTTCCTTGCTTCTTCCATTAGCAGAGCCTCTTTTTTCGTCCTTTGCCTTCTCATTTCCTCGTCTATTTCTTTTATTCTGTACTTCTTTTTTATTCTTTTTTTTGTAACCACATCCCTCCCCATCCATTCCGAAAGATAAATCTCAGCCTCTGCCCCCCTCCCTATTAATTTCTCCATGTGATATTTACCTCATCGGTGCGAAAATTCTGCTTTATGGCCGTGTCTTCCATCCTCATCTCAATACCGCTCTTGCTCATGAGTATCGCCGTCCATGCTATCATTGCCCCATTATCTACAAGCAATTCTGATGGAGGGCAGTAAAATTTTCCCCCTCTTTCTTCCGCCATTTCTTTAACCATCTCTTGCAGTCTTTTATTGGAAGCCACACCTCCTCCCAGCAAGATTTCTTCCTTTTCGGTATGCGCCATTGCCCTTTCTGCAACCTCGGTCAGCATCGAAAAGCACGTTTCCTGCATCGAAAAACATATATCTTCCGTGCTTTCCTTTCTTAAGAGGGCCATGGCGGCGGTAAGTATGCCAGAAAAAGAGACGTCCATCCCCTTAACCGAATAGGGCAGCGGAACATACTTCTTTCCCTTTCTCGCCATTTCTTCAATTTTTGGCCCAGCGGGAAATTTCATGCCCATTTTCCTTCCAAATTTATCCAGGCAATTCCCTATGCCTATGTCGAGAGTTTCTCCAAAAACCCTGTATCTACCGTTCAAAAATGCTATCACCTGCGTATTTCCCCCTGATACGTAAAGAAGCACCGGATCATTCGCCCCAGTTACCGCTCTCCCAATTTCAAGATGGGCGATGCAGTGATTGACTCCCAACAAAGGCTTTTTCAAATAAAGGGCGAGGGAGCGGGCGGCGGTGGCGACAGTGCGGAGGCAGGGCCCCAGTCCTGGTCCTATCGAAAATCCGATTATATCCACGTCTCCAAATCCAATGTTTGCATTCTCCAGACTTTTTTTAAGAACATTTATAAATACAGAGCCGTGGTGATTCGATGCTTCTCTTGGGTGTATCCCTCCTGAAGGGGGGCTGTACACGCTTGAAACATTGGACAGAATTTTAATGGGGTTATCCTGAACTATACCTATACCAACAGTATGTGCTGTGCCTTCTATGCCAAGGCAAATCATTCTACAATAATTTTACATACTTTTTATTAATTCCGCGATTTCCTCTCTTTTTTCCTGTTCGGGTGGCAGAGTTATGGATGCCTTCCATTTCTTCGAGCCATCATCCAGATAATACCCTCTGGAAATAGAAACAAATTCGTTTTCACCGCTCTCGCTTATTGCTTTTTTTTTCGCAACTTCTATAAAATTGTTGCGTCCAAATTTTATTTCTTCTTTTTTTATTGTCTCGTATTCTACCATGGTTATCCAAAAAGGAATAGACATTATAGAACTTAAACTTTTTTATTTGAAATTGAAAATTATTACATCAGCTTCGCTACTCGCCGTATTTCCTGCCATATCATAAGCTACAACTTTTACGCTGTATTGTCCAATAGCGGTCTCATTCCATTCCCAGGTATAAGGTGTGGCATTGTCTGTATGTCTCAAAGTGTCATCGATATAAAACTTCACTTTTTGTATTCCAGAAATTGTATCATATGCATTTGCATTTATTTCTATGCCGCCTATAATCAGGGTGAATCCGTTGATCGGGAGTATCTCTCTACCCATTATATATAGATAAGATTTCTTTGGAGAAGTTATTTTTATCTGCGGCGGCGTTTTATCTATTTTTATTTCACAACTTTTCAGCGGTTCGGCATTTCCTGCATTATCGCGTGAAAAATAGTTTATCCTGTTTATGCCTTCAGTTATATTAAAGGAGCCTGTATAAAGGGCAAATGCCCCGCCATTTATTCTATAGTGTGTGGAGGATATGCCGGACGTATTGTCGTGTCCTTCGAGAAAAACTACGGCATTTGTTCTGTACCATTGACTACCATTTATTTCCGGTTCGAATATGGTATATGGTGCCGTTTTATCAATTTTTAAAGAAAGGTATTTTGTATCTTCCTCGTTTCCATAATTATCAACGGAGTAATATTGTACTGAATGGTAGCCATCATTTTTCAAAACTATGCTTTCCTTGTATTCCTTCCAGCTCCTCATATCAATTCTATATTTTGTGTAGTTTACACCCGATAGGCTATCAGAACCATCAAAACTAAGCCAGACATTGCTAACATACCACCCGTAATTGCCATTTGGTTGTTGTGGAACCGCATTGCATATTGTTAAAGGAGGTTCCATATCAATGATTATTTCTTTTTGAGAACTGCCCGTTTTTCCATCGTTATCTTTGACCGTTAGATTTGCAATATATATGCCGTTTTCATTATAAAAATGGGTTACTTCTTTACCGTAACTCGTATTTTCGTCTCCAAAGTTCCATGTCCAGTTAACAATGGTGCCATCATAATCTATAGAAAAGGATCCATTGAATACAACCTCTATTCCATCAACATGATATTCAAATATTGCGGCAGGCGGTCCATACTGGTAAATGAACGGATGGTTATCCCGGTTAGTTCCCCCTTCAATATCATAAGGCGAGTCCCCGATTCCATCCCTATCTGCATCGCCCCCATTATAATCACTCCAGTAATTTCCCTCAGCCCCATCGTCCCATTCATTATCTCCGCTATCCCATGCATTGTGTGTATTGTTTAGAAAGTTGTTGTGGGAGATGTTACATCCCTCGCCTTCGGCATATATGCCATAAAAGTTATCTGTTATGGTACATCCATGCACCTCTACATGATATGCTGCTATTAGTATCCCAGCGGCGGTAACACCACTGCCCCTTATGAAAAATCCCGATATCAGGGTATAATTGGCGGTGATATGGATTACGTTTCCTGTCATACCACCATCAATGATGGCATCCTCACCAATTATGATAACGCCTTTGTTTGCAAAAATATTTTCGTTATACACTCCTGGACAAACCTGTATCAGATCTCCGTCACCTGCAGCATCGATAGCATTCTGAATACTGGTATAATTGCCCGGCCCGGAGCCACCCACATAAAATATTGAAGGGCTTGATGCTACCCCTATCGGCCCTACTGTTGCAAGAGGAATGGATATTATTATCGCAAGCAAAACAATACCATATTTCATCTCCCTTTAAATGCAGAGTTTGTATATATCTTTTTTGAGCATGCCAGACTAAAAAACAATAACTATTTATTGCTCTCTCCCATATGAGGTGCTTCATGATACAACCGTCAGAAAGATCAAAGGGTGTATCCTATGCAATAAGAGAGGTTGTTTTGCTAGCGAGAAAATTAGAGAAAAAGGGCATAAAAATCCTTAAATTAAATATCGGCGATCCGATTGCTTATGATTTTGACACACCCCAGCATATAAAAGATGCATTATACGAAGGGGCGAGAGATGGCTACAATGGTTATGCTCCTTCGGAAGGATATAAGGAACTGAGAGAAAAAATAGCAATGAGGGAAAAGAGAAGAAATGGCATGGATTACAATCCTGATGACATCTGCGTAACCACGGGTGTGACGGAAGCTCTGCAAATTTTTCTCTCGGCAACTCTCAATGCCGGCGACGAGATTCTTGTGCCTGGCCCTACATATCCTCCCTATAATTTGGTGACGAGATTTAATGGGGCAGAACCTGTTGCATACAGGACAATTGAAGATGAGAGCTGGCAGCCTGATGTGGACGATATAAGGAAAAAAATAACGGACAAAACGAAAGCGATTGTGATAATAAACCCAAACAATCCTACGGGTGCCGTATATTCCAAACATACGATAAAAGAGATGGTGGACATCGCCGTGGAAAATAATATTGCGGTTATTTCGGATGAGATATACGATGACATTGTTTTCGAAAAGCATCAGTATGCAACGGCCTCACTTGCAAAAGATGCGCCAATAATTACGTTCAATGGTTTTTCCAAAGTTTATCTTGTTCCCGGCTGGAGGATGGGATATGCCATTTTTAACAACCCAGACGGCAAACTCGATAAAATAGAAGAGGCATTCCTTAGAATAGCAAGAGCACGGCTGTGTGCAAATTCCGTCTGCCAGCGTGCCATGATCGCCGCTTTGGATGGCCCACAGGATCACATACCCAAGATGGTAAAAAAATTGAGAGGGAGAAGTACTTTTGCTTACAGCAGACTGAACGAAATAGACGGCATATCTACCGCAAAGCCCGATGGTGCCTTCTATATATTCCCGAAAATAGAGGCCATTGATGGATGGAAGGACGACAAGGAGTTTGTGCTCGATGTTTTGAATGAATCGCATGTATTGCTTGTCCACGGTTCCGGTTTTTCACCGGAATATGGAAAATATCATTTCAGAGCTGTGACTTTGCCACCCATGGAAATGCTGGAGGAAACCTTTAATAGGCTTGAGTCTTTTATGGAGAAGAGGATAAAATGAAATTGGAAAGACCCGTGATACTGGCTATAGTTATACTTGTTGCTATTGCTGCGGCGGCAGGCGGATACTATGGATACGAACTCTGGAAGGAAAAGCAGCCCCTCAAGGTGGAGAAAGGAGATTTTGTTGAAATTTACTATATTGGCTACTTTGAAAACGGCAGCATATTTGATTCCTCCTTCAGTGATGAAAATATTACCAAGGATACGCCTTTCAATGAAAGCATGGGCCTTGCTCCTTTAAGGGCGTACATAGGAGATGGTGTGCCTTCGAGCTATCCTGAAGGATGGGGTGCTGGAAATTATAATGTTATCGAGGGGTTGTGGGAAGGAATGCTTAAAATGAAGGAAGGCGATGAAAAGAAATTGTCCATACGCCCTGAAAAAGCATACGGTCTTCCAGTGCAGGAGGGCATAACTTTCTTTTCAGATTTCACTGGTGTACGGCTAAATTTCATGATAATAGATATAAATTCAACTAATGGCACCATAAGTTTGAAATGGATGCCAGAAATTGGAGAAAAATTTACCATGCCGATGTACTGGGCAGACGGATACATTGAGTACCCTTACTGGATATGGGAAAATGCCACAGAAGTTATATCTTTTAATAACACAACTGCAACGATAAAAACGACTCCAAACAAAATGGATGACCTGACTCTATTTCCATTCTGGGAAAATGCCACAGAAGCATCTTTCAATGATATCTCTGTATCCCTCACCACCAATCCGGAAATAGGCTCAAGTTTTACTTATTACGGGTATACATATAACGTTGAAGACGTAACAGAAGACAAAATAAACATTTCTATTGTCTATGGAAACGAGACGTACTATCAGGAAGTCGATAAAACCGTAGTATTCAACAGAACCTTAAATGTCACAAGAATATTTGGGGAAATACCGGAAGATTATCTGAAAAAAGATTTGAAAAACGAAGGTTACACTTCTGATGAGATGGCTGGTGAAACCCTGTACTACAAAATCAAAGTAAATCATATTTACAAGTTAGGCTAGGTAAGCTGATTTTTTATCTCCTTATCCAGCATTTCGAGAAATTCATCTTCCTTTCCCCTCGGGATGACGGCACCAGCGGCTATTTCATGCCCCCCTCCGGTCCCTCCCAGTCTGTCTGCTACTTTATGCATCGCCTTTGATAAGTCAATTCCCTTGTTTACCAGAGGCACGGTTGTTCTTGCGGATGCCTTCACATCCCCATTTTCTTTATCAGCAAATCCTATGATCGGGCTGCTATTTCTTGCCTGATTGGAATGAAGAACTATGCCGGCTATGATGCCCACGACCGTATCTCTTATATTTCTGCCCGCATTGAAATACTGCAGTATTCCATATTCCTGGATGCCTTCTTTTTTTACGAATTGAATGCCATTTGCAATATTCTTACGGTGGTTTCTTTGAAGGGCTATTGCCTTTTTGAGGTATTCACTCCTGTCACCCATGCATATTTTGAGTCCGACTTCAGCATGTCCATATCTGGCCGTCGAATTCAGAAGAGTTGAATATTCCTTTGCATCTCTCAGCTCTGTTCCAATCTCTTCTTTTTCCAGCTCATATACCTCCCCGACAAGACGCAAAGAAAATGCATTTCCAAAACCTTTCTTTATCAAAAGTTCAACCAGTGCAGAAATGATTTTTTTTCTCTCAGTTTGATTCAGGTCGATCCATTTCCTCCATTTCTTTTCATCTTTCAGGTCTATGCCCAACTTCCTCAGGAATGATATGCACGCACCTTTCCTCCCAGTGAGGCCAGGAAGAATCGGGTCATCTGCATACTGCAAAATTTTGTAAACGGGTCTTGTCTGCCTGCCGAATGCCCTTATATCGTTTTTTACGTCCAATATGCCCATATCTTTTCCAAGATTTGCTATTTCCCTATTCCATCCCTCAAGCCTGCACGAGACAAAATCCTGGAGGTCACCCGAGGCACCCACTATTGCAAGATCGGCCATATCCGCATTTTTTTTATTTATCGCCATGGCTACTATATAGGCAAGACCTGCTCCCGATATTTCTTTTCCCCCATCGATTCCATAAACATGTGGATTGAAGTGCCTCCACTGCATTACCTTTTTCCCGCCTTCGATATCGGGCATATGGTGGTCCGTGATGATATACTCCAATCCATCAAGTTTTGAAATGACGCCGCTTCCAAGGTCTGTAAACCACGTTAAATTTCCGATATCTTTAATTTTTTCGATAGTGTTATTATCAAGTTGTTTGATAAATTGGATGCTATTCTCTATTCCCTCGCGATCAAGACATTTTTTTGCTATGGCCCCCGCGGATATTCCATCGGCATCTATGTGGGTAACGATATGAATTTCTTTATTCCTTTTCAGTTCCTCAGCTAATTTTTCTGCTTGTCCCGTTACGCTGTCCAGCATCCCATCCCAAAGAGTTATCCGACATTGATATATGAAATCTTTGGTTTTGACGGTCTCGCCACAGGCAGGTGTTTGCTGCAATAGTGTATTCGATTCTGGTAATAAAATACCGGAAGAAGTAAGGCGTCAATATCCTTCTATCAATTTTTTTGCCCATCTAAGCTTTCTTCTTTTTATTTCAGTATCTTTGCCTTCTTTTTGCCTCGGCTTTTCAAAATCGAAGCCAAGCAGAACTATTTCTTTGGCACCGAAGTGTTTTGCCATGAAGAATGCCCTATCGCCGTCAGTAAATCCGCCAAAATTATGGACATTATCAAACGGCCTGGATTGAGTCGTTAACACTATTTTGCCTCTAAAACGAGGTACGTATTTTTTTATCGCTTCCACATTGTCCCCGTGTGCATGGATAACTGCAACGCTATCCCTCCCATTGGCTATAATCTGATCATCCACATTTCCGTCCAAGTCGGTAACAATTATGTCTGGAAGGATTTCATCCATCAAAATGGAAGTAGCTTCATCGGCGGCTATGACTGTACCATCAATTTTTTTGATATTGCCTTCAAGATTCTCGGCGGCACCGCATATCGTAACTTTTTTTTCATGTATTTTATTCCTCAAAATTTGTGCATCAACACATTTTTTCTTTGCCATCGAATAAAGCAAATTTGCAGAGTGTTCATCCTCCTTCCTGTTGTAGCCGAAATCAATGAGAATGGATTCATAAATCGGCTCCCATTCCCGGAAATCCATCCTATTCCCATTCCACCGTGCCCGGCGGCTTGTTTGTAATGTCGTAAATTACCCTATTCACTTCTTTTAATTCGTTTGTTATCCTCGTGGATATTTTATCAAGCACATCATAAGGAATTTTGCTGAAATTCGCTGTCATCGCATCAACTGACTCAACGGAACGGATGGCGATAGTATAGCCATAAGCCCTTTTGTCGCCGTGTACCCCAACAGTCTTTACGGGAAGAAGGACGGCAAAATACTGCCACGGTTCACTCATTTTTTTCTGTTCCACCGCATTTTCTATCTCTTCTTCAACGATGTGGCATGCTTCTCTTATTACCTTTGCTTTCTCGGCGGTGGCTTCGCCTATGATGCGGACGGCCAGTCCCGGTCCGGGAAAGGGCTGTTTTTCTGCAACCTCAAGATTCAAAGCTCT
This sequence comes from Candidatus Thermoplasmatota archaeon, assembly GCA_034660695.1. NCBI lineage: Archaea > Methanobacteriati > Thermoplasmatota > Thermoplasmatota archaeon. Next base: position 12,591 of record JAYEJS010000157.1, read on the forward strand.
TGCAACGTTTCTTACCTCATCCTTATATAGGTCTCTGAGAGGCTCCACTATCTTTAACTTTATATCTGATGGCAACCCGCCGACGTTGTGGTGTGATTTTATCGTATCACGCAATCCTCCTCCGCTCTCAATCCAGTCGGGAGCAATTGTTCCCTGGATCAGATATTCCGCGTTTTCTTTCAAAGCCTCTCTTTCGAACACCCTGATAAACTTTCCTCCGATTATCTTCCTCTTCTTCTCAGGGTCAGTTATTCCCGACAAAGCTTTGTAAAATTCCTCGCTTGCATCCACATAATGCAGAGTTATGCCCATATGCTCTACAATTTTTTTTACCTCTTCTCCTTCCCCCTTCCTCATATAACCCGTATCCACGTATATGGCAATCAGATTTTTGCCGAGAGCCATGCTTCCAAGTTTGGCGGCAACCGTGGAATCGACACCACCGGAAGTTGCTATCACTGCCTTTCCATCCACTTTCTCTTTAATTTCTTTCACCGCACTTTTTATAAAACCCATGGCATCAAACATACTTTCCCCTCATTTTTTCTCTATATTCCTCAAGATTTTTTCTCACCCTGTCGTCGGTCAAGGCCAAAATCTCGGCGGCAAGCAGGGCAGCATTATCCCCTCTGTCCAGCCCCACAGCAGCAACAGGAATCCCTGGAGGCATCTGCACAATCGAAAGAATGGCATCCAGATTTACTTTTCCTGATACGGGAACGCCTATTACTGGCTTTGTGGTGTAGGATGCTATACTCCCGGGCAATGCCGCAGATAGCCCAGCAATGGCAATGAAAACATCTGTGTCATCACTTGCAATTTCCTTAACCTTTTCGGGTATTCTGTGGGCAGACGCTACAACTTTTTCATAATGTATGCCAAGTTTGTCGAGTGTTTCCTCTGCCTTTTTTGCAACTCTTTCATCACTTGTGCTGCCCATCACTATCTTGACTTTCATAATACTGAAATCCCTCATAGTTAATAAAATTTGCAGATGGAAAAATATTCTTTCTTTACTCCCACATCTTTTTGTTTTTCATCATTTCTTTTGCCTAATCCACGGGCTATAGGGGAAATATATCTCACAAAACAGAGGCAAAACTTTATCATCCAAGAGAATCAGGATGAATTTTTCTTTTCCATTTCGGCAATTTTACTCCTGATTGCATCCTTGCAAAATTCGGCTATGCTGGTGTACCCCAGCCTTGGATTTCTCTCTATTATTTCCTTTATTGCATCATGCAGCCCCTTCGGCAGTGATACAGCGGTGTGCTTTGTCACGTTATCGCGATTATAGTAAAAGTGGTATATAAATTGTCCGCAGAGGACAATTTTGTGCTGGCAAAACAATTTTGTTAGCTATTATAAACCGCGGACAAATATACATTTCCTTTTGTCATGATGATTTCTTTTTACACATATTTTATATCACTTATGATGCAAAAAGCAAAAAAAAAACAATATCAGTAAATTATATATATCGGTTTTGCATTGCATTATTGGTGAAAAACATGAAAGGAAAAATAAATAAAATGGCCGGGGCAATCATTGTGGTAGGTATACTGATGGTGGCAGGTTTTGTCACTCCGGCTTTAGCAAAAGGCCCGAACAATGACGACAAAGAAGAGAACATTTTAAAGGAAGCGAGAAGTTTACTGCGAGGATGGGAAGATAAGTTGGCAACAGAAGGTGCTACAGCGGAGGAAATAAAAGCCATTATCCAGGAAATGGAAGTGTATAAGGGGAAGTTGAATGAAAAAATAGAAAAAATGAAACAAACAGAAAAAGTAGACCCACAAAAAATGTGCGGGATGATTGTTACAGCGGGAGATTTAGGTGCTGAAATAGATGATAAAAAATATTTTTTAGAGAGGTGTGAAAGAGTTAGAGAAAAATATGGTGAATTACCCTTGGTATCTTCAACTGGTGAAAAATCCTTGAGTACTGTTTATCCTAATGGAGGGTGGAAAAAGACAGAGGTACAATATAACATTGGCGGCGGAGATAATATATACGCAGCAGGTTATGATGTGAGCGATAAAAGAGGGTTCGCCTCAGCGTTTTCTAGCGGTAAAACTATTTATTCCATTAAAGGAGGGTACGGTAAATCTTCCCTTTACTATGAATGGCTTTGGGTAGGTCTCCCGATGCAATGGCAGGTAAAATTTTACGGCGACTATGATGGTTTATTTAATGGAGATGCTGTGAAGTGGTGGCTGGGCAGCGGTAGTGGAAACATCAAAATAACTTATTACGTTGAGGATGTCTGGAATGGGGTAGTAGCAAAAGAGAAAACTTTCTATCATGGAGGCCCTGTCGTTCTTCCTGTTGATCTACGGGTAAATGGCAATTACGTTGAATCGACAACTTTTTGGGCTGGCAACAATAGAATGGAGTTATGGCATGCAGGTGTTAAATTGAGAGCAGACAGTTATATTCTTGGGTTAGCAGATATGCTCACTAATTTTTACGCTCCTCCGACCCTCTGTTGGACACTGGACAAAATCGAAATTACATTTTAAGTCGGATACCCTCCCTTTTTCCTTCTTTTTGTAAATATTTAAATGCAGGTAAAAGTTGTTGAGATGATGAGAAAATTAATAACCGTATGCATGGTAGCAATACTTGCTTTTCCCTTGGTTAATGCATCTGCCCTTGAAAAACCTGACTGGAGGGAAGGGGATTACTGGGAATATGAAGTCATGGCTGGTGGGGGGAGAATTAGTGAGGAAAGAATCGTGGAGATTTTAGGTACAGAAAATATTACGGTCAATAACATCACCTACCATTGCATCGTTGCAAGGGACGAAACCAACACATCCAGAGAAACGGTCTACTACGATAGAGAAAGTTTGGGTATTGTTAAAGAAATAGATTATGATAAGGAAACCAATGAGACCGAGGAAAAAATTTACGATCCGCCGTTTTCTTTTGTCCAATATCCGATATCTGTTGGAAAGGAGTGGAACGTAACGATTGAAATTGAATCTGAGAAAAACTCCTCTGGAAAAGTACGGTTCGAGTGTATGGGAAAAAAGAAAATATCAGTTCCGGCAGGCATATTCAATTGCCATATGATAAAAACAAATCACTTCCCTAACGAGAGTATGAGTTCTTATTTCTATAATGTGATATATGTCTCGGGTAGAGCAGGAAACATTGTAATGGTAGAAAGCTACTTTATGGGAAACCTTACATACTCCTCGGAATTGACATCTTTTCATTATAGCCATTATTCGCCTGGAGGGGAAGAGCGGCCTTACCCACTTATAATTGTTGCGTTGGCCGTTATCGCCATTTTTATTTCATTGGTTATTTTAAGTAAGTTTAGAGGTAGCAAATGAAAATAGTAAATAGGATGGCATGAGTCAGAAATTGAATTTCTTGTCTGACAGCTGAAGTTAATGGAAATGTAGAAGACTTGGAATAGGACTGCCCTGTGTAATAACTATAGGAGCACATTACGGAAATGTAAGGGGAGTCACTACTAATAAAAGGGATGTATATATTCTCACGATGATTTCTTTTTATCTATATTTTATATCACTTATGATGCAAAAATCAAAAAAAAAACAATATCAGTAAATTACTTATATCGGTTTTGCATTGCATTATTGGTGAAAAACATGAAAGGAAAATGGAAAATATTTAGTGTGATAGGAGCCATTTTTATATTGGCTTCTGTGGGAACATTGGTACCAACAGTTGCAGGCGAGCAAACAACATCGGTCAGCAAAGCGACATTATCCAACGAGTCAAAAGTAACTCCAGAGTTAACAATCGCAACTCTTTCGGAACAAGAAAAGCGGAATATCACGCAAGCAATGAGTAAGTACACAGAAAAAACAGCTGATGGAAGACTGAGAGTTACGATAGGCGATACCTCGAAGATATCTCTATCCGAAGAAGAATTTGAGTTGTACAAACAGGGAATAGAAGGGATGAATGAACTGGTTTCATCTGGTGCAATAGAGGTTGTTAAAACCCCTTCTGGGGAATATGTGGGAAAGCCGATAGGGATAGCAAAACCAGCAGAGATTCCAAAGACATATTCCGAATATGTTGCATCGGTAGGGAAACTGAACATACCACAGGAACAAAAGGAACAGTTACTTAGCATAACTGAAGAAGAATGGAATGGCTTGATTGAAAAACTAGAAGGAGGAGCCATCGGAGCTTTAGGCGGAAAAAATGGCGGTAAGATATCGTGGCACTGGTACGGGATTAAATACGAGATATGGTTGGATCATTATTGGACGGGGATACTTTGCGACTTTGGTGCGGCTGGCGTTGCTGTTGTAGCCCTTATCCTTAGCATTATTACCGGAGGTTGGACTTGGCCACTATTGCTTGGAATTGCCGCAATTATTATTGCTATGGGATTAGACTATATAGAAGACGAAGTCGATCAGGGAAACGGAGTGAAATTTACTTTCAAGGACTACTGGTGGAATGGAATTGGACCTATAGACTATGCAAATGTAGAACCCCAATAATGCTCAGTTGCTACACGGAGTTTTCTAGCAATTCAACCTTTTCCTTTTCTTCTTTTCTTTACCTTAATTTGAAAAATCGAAAAAAGAAAAGATTAAATATGGAAAATAATATATTTCACGTACTTCATGAAAAGATTTGGAAAGTGGGTGTTTATGCCAAAAAATTTCGAAAATAAATACATAATCATACTCCTTAGTATGATTATTTGGGCACTAATACTCTTATGGCTTTATTATAAAATAGTGGTAGGAGGTTATGATGGAGGACTGATACTGCGAGGTTTTACTTTTGGCATGGTCTTTTCTATACCGTTTTTTGCAATTCGAGGTATTGTAAAAAAATCGAGGAAACGAAAGTAGTGATGATCTAGAATGGCAAACAAAAGTATTATACTTGAATGGGCAAAAAGTATCCGTTGCCTTACTTATGTTAATTTTAGCGGGAGGTTGGTTTACTTATAAATCTTTCTCTTTAAAGATATTCCTACAAAATCGTAACGTGGTAGTTTTTACTGCTGAATCGTAAGTTTTTCTGATAGATAAAAATTCATAGTCACCTTGCCAGAAAAAATGAGACGTTACAAAATTTCAGGAATATCCTCTTTAAACACAGTAGATAACCAGCAAAATTTTTAGAAAAATTTGAATGCTTCCCACGGTTTAGGAAACCGTAGGGATGGGACAATGAAAGCAAAATTAGTCAATCGATTTACCAAATCGATTGTTGTAAAAAAACAGAAGAATGAGATAGGTCCAAAACCAATAACCGCCACATTAGTAACTGCAGCTCTGTCTCTTTCATTCGTCAACGAGGCATGTAAATCCACAGGCGAAGTGAGTAAAAGCCAGGTAATTTACAGAAAA
>JAYEJS010000158.1 GCA_034660695.1 Candidatus Thermoplasmatota archaeon
TTTCAAGGGAAATATTGAAGTCTAAACATTCTGAATATGTCTGTGCTACTAAATAGTGGTGTAAATCATTTTTTATTAGAGGCAGGCCTTTTCTGAGTACTTTTAGCTTAAAAAAAGGGTCCAAATATTGAAGTTGGACTAAATCCACTGCTATTCCTACCTCTAACTCAAATATGACTCCCAATCTCAATAGTTCCTCAAAATTTAACTGGGGTATAGCATAGATTGCTATATCTATATCTCTGATCCTATCTCTACGAGTAAAACTTCCAAAGACATATGCCGTCTTTATTTTCTTTTCTGTCATTAAAATAGTTTTGAATTTATTAGTTATTCTATCCTTATCGCTTTTGCCAAATCCATAATATACTATTTTGTCATACTCCATATTTCTTCCCAATAATTTTCAGCAATTCTTCAACGCATTTAAAATCCTTTTTAATAGACTCATAGATTTTTAAATCATCGATATTCCAGTATCGATGGACTACGAGGTTCCTAAGTCTAGCAATCTTAATCAATTCTTCCGAGTTGATGAGCCCTTTGTCCTCCAGAAATTTAAAACATTCAGCATACGAGCTAGGCTCATAGCTGAAATCTTCGATTGCTATATGTAAACATATGCTCCCTAAGGCTTCAGCCAAGACGACTATCTGATACCTTATTGCATACCTTTCATCAATGCTCAAATCGTCAAATGGCTTAGATACTATTCTCTTTATCTCATTGATAACCTCATGGATCTCCTTCGATCTATTTTTCAAATAATTAATGTCCAAGCTCATATTCTTCACCTAATAATATCTCAACAATTTTTTTCCTGTTTTTCCATCTCCAAATGAATTTTTCCAGTCATTGTTTCTTTCAAGCATCATTTTTGCATCAAAATGTTCATTTTAATACCTATCTAGAGTCCCTTTTTCCCTTACCAATTTGTTTCACTATCCCCTCTCCTTCCAGCAGTTTCAAATCTCTTGTTGCTGTGATTCTCGAAACATCAAACAGCACCTGATATTCCTTATTTGTTATCCATCCTTCCTTTCTAACGTATGCTACAGCCCTTATCTGCCTTTCGTTCAATTCTATACCCATTTTTGGGCATCTAATGCAAATAATACTTTAAATCTCTTTTTCTTTTACCAACTTTTTTCAGTACACCTATTTTTGTCAAACTCGCTAGATCTGAAGAAGCGGTACGCTTTGAAACATCAAATAACTTTTGCCAAACTCTTTCATTATACCTGGAAGACTTGTTGTTATAACTGGTTTTCCCATTGCCATGTATTCATACATTTTTATTGCAATCCCTTTTCTACCAAGCCGGATAATTCTAGGTACGCTGTCTTCTTTCCTACGTCGTTCAATTCCTGGTATAACCTATTTGTTATAAAACCTTTTTCTAAAACATATTGTAATGCTTTTCTCTGTCTTTCATTTAACTCAACGCCTGTTTTTTCTATCTCGCTTATATCATATTCTGGTCTTGGAATTCCCCATTCCTCACATAACTCTTTAATCATGTAAATACCTGTTCCATATTTTTCTACAAACCCGACATCATACATTAGTTGGCATAAAGTTGGCATAATTAGAGGAATTCATAAAAAGAGCCTCTCTTATCCCCCTTTTTAACTAATATTCTCTTATTAACCAAATCATTTAGATCCTTTCTTAAAGTCTCTCTCGTTAGATCGGGAAATAATTTCCTAAATTCCCTATTTGTAATACTGTTATTTTTCCTAACGTAGTCAACAGCCTTAATTTGTCTCTCATTTAATCCCAAATCTTTATAATACCTATCAGTTAACTTCCCAAAGAATGTTACTACGAAATCTCCCGTTACATGTTTGAATTCTGGTTCTGGAATACCCCATTCTCTACAGTAATCTATCATGTCATTGGTGCCAGTTCCAACCTCTTCTACAAACTTTATCCAGAAAAATTGTCTTGCTATCAAAGGATTTCTGGGAATTGACTTATGAGTTTTCTTTAGGTCTTCTGGTGTTAATGGTTCCGGCAGTTTCCCTGGACTCCAAACTTCCAAAAAATCATCAAAAACTCTAATTTGAATATTCCCTCGTTCTTCATAATTGCGATGACAGATAGCATTGACTATTGCCTCCCTTAAAGCATCCTGAGGATATTGATATTTCTCTTCCCTTTGTGGTTTTCCAGCTAACCAAACAGCCTTTGGGATATGTTCTAAAATGAAGTCAAGGGATTTATCTACCTGATCGATTATATTTCCACTAATAACTCTCATATCGATAAATGGCTTAACAGGTTTGTTTCCCTTGAAACGAATGCATCTGACTTCTGCTTGCAAAAAGAATTTCTGTGGACTCTTTCCAAATAGCAAGATAGACGCATTTGTTAATGCTTTGTCTTTTAAGAGATTCAGCCTCATCAATACTTTATCAACTGAAGCATCTATTGGTATATTCAATTCTCGTTCACGCCTTGCTTCTTTCAGGAACCATTTAATCTTTCCTTCGTTGATATCCTCTGTGCTAGCACCCTTACAAATCTGTTCATCCCAATAAACTTTCCTTCCTTCTAAAGCAATTTTCCTAATTTCATCGCTTGAAACGCGATGATTACTCTTTCCAACTCTTTTGTAAACTCTATCAAAAGCGAAAACTGACTTTGATTTACTTTCCTTTACCTCGACAACAATGACATTCTTACCATCTATGTCTTCAACAGAAATAGAAGGGTAAATTGTCGGATCTGTACTCTGTTTTATCCTATTTGCCAAAGTTTCAATCGTTCTTTCACCAATATCAATCCCAAGAACTTCGCCTTTGTCACTTACTCCTATAAATATCATTCCCCCTTTTGTATTTGAAAATGCAGAAATGCTCTCCATTATTTTATCGGTTTGAGATAAAGATGGTTTGAATTCAACTTTTTCTGATTCCCCCTCTGTGATTAAGTCCTTTATTTCTATCATTCACATTCCCTTTCTAATATCTCCACAATTCTCTCCCCAGCTTTTCCATCTCCAAAAGGATTATCCCACGAATTCTCCACATTCAGCATTTTGTTCGTGCATTCCAATATTCTGTCTGGGTTCGTCCCCGCCAATACATTTGAGCCCACATCCAGCGTCTCCGGCCTTTCTGTATTACCCCTTAAAGTAACGCATGGAATTTTCAGTATACAGGTTTCTTCCTGCACTCCTCCAGAATCGGTCAAAACTAGCTTGGCATTATCTTCCAATTGCAAAAATGAAAGGTAATCAACTGGCTCGATAAACTTAATGCCGTTTGCCTTTAGACCAAAATTATTCACCATTTTTTTGGCTCTTGGATGAATTGGATATATTATTGGCAAATCAAATTCACTGGCAACAGTCTCAAGCCCGTCAAGAATTCCTTTAAAACGGATTTTATCATCAACGTTTTCCTGTCTATGGGCTGTAACCAGAAAATATTTTCTTGGCTCCAAATTAAAATCATTCAATGGATTAACTTTTTTCTTCCCTATCTTCATATTTTGATAAACAGCATCAACGATAGTATTTCCAGTTACAAAAATTTTGTCATCACTTATTCCTTCACTAAGCAAAATTTCTCTTGATTTTTCTGTTGGAGCAAATAAACAGTCAGAGCAATGGTCGGCTAAGAT
>JAYEJS010000159.1 GCA_034660695.1 Candidatus Thermoplasmatota archaeon
ATTTATCGCATTTCTTTTTAATTTCTTCTTTTGCAAATTTATCTACTTTTTGTTTTGGTGGATTATAATACCAACCCCTGACTTTTTTTGGCATAATTATTCCCTCATTAAATAGATATTAAGCCCCTTGAAAACGGAATATTTAACACGCAAATCCAATACAAAGGGCACAGTGATGAATAATATAAAAGTTTGGACAATTTCGTATAACTCGTTTATATGCGAAGTAATTCGTATATCATTCCAATTTGGTGGTATATCCGAACTTTGTATATCCTTCCATTCCTGGGGCATATCTGAAATATGCATCATTCTCAGCTCTTCTTTCTCCCGAATCTTTTCTTCAATTCCGACTTCCCCCTCACCAGTTTCTCCTTTTTTCTTTTCTCCTCCCCTGCCATCCTTTCCCTCAATCTTCTTTTCTCCTCTTCAATTCTCTGCCTCTCCTTTCTTTTCTCCTCCTCCACCCTCTGCCTCCGCTCCTTGATCCTTCTGTTCCGGGTCAGCCGTTCCCGCCCCATCTTAATTTTGTTGTTTGCTCCTTTTATCTCCGTATCCAGCCTTTTGTCCAGAGCGGTAAATTCCAGCCCCAATTTTTCTTTCCTGCTGTTACCCATTCTCCTTATCTTTTCACTTTCCATCTTTGCAATGTTTTTGCCCCTCCTCAGAGGCAAAAGAATTTTTTTCACCAGGGTTTCATCTGGTTTTATAAGCGCGAGCCGCTTGCTGTCCACTTCATACCCGGGTATGCGGGGTTTTGGCAACTTACCAGGCTCCGGAAGCATTTTTGGAGGGGACAATTCTGGTTTTGGTATAAGAGGAATTTGGCAACCTAATTCACTATTCACTCTCTTTATTTTGCCATTCGCTTCTCTCCATTTGGTGAAAAGCTTTCTCTTTTTTCTTTCATATTCGTCCTTAAGTTCACTGCACTGTTTCTTCCATTCCTGATGGGGTATCATCCATGCTTTTTTCCATTCACCGATTATTTTTCTCTCCAGCAGTTTCTGCTTTCTTATCTTCTCTCCCATTAACTTTTTTAATTTCTGCTTTCTTTCTCTTTCGCCTTTGCAGTAGTAAAATGCCGATTTCCATTCCTCCTTCATCAATTTTTTTTCTTTCATATATTCTTTCCATGCAAGCTTTGAGAGCCGCTCTTTTTCATGTTTTTCCTTCCACGGCTTTGGAATTTGGCGGCAGGGATCACCCGAAAGCGATAATGCAACACCCAAAACAATAAGCAGCATGAGAGACGGCATGGCGGATGCAAAAACAGCAAGTTGCCCTACGGTCATATGAAATCCGCTTAAGCTAACAACAATGGGCTTTGTTACATGATATCCTGGATCATTTACTGACTGAACTTTTACCTGCATGAGATAGTTTTCATATTGAATGTACAGCCGTTCATGAGGGATGTAAAATGTCAGGTTTACCCTAGTGCTTTCACCGGGAAATAAATGAACCTGCTGTTCGGAGAGAGCATATATCCAGTTCCGGGGGGCATAAGGTACGGAAATAATGTATTCGTCATCATAATTTCCATTATTTGTTATATCCAGTACTACGGTATATATTCCTTCCTGTTTTCCTTTTACAACAGGATTTTCCACATCGACTCCCAGCCACCTATATGCTTTAGAGCGTACCTGAAAGGTTATGTTGCCGTATTTTATGAAACTGGTCATTTTCACATGCATTGCAATCTGGCAGGTAATATTCGCGATATACGAAGGCTTTACACCGGCCGTTACGTACACAGTGGCGTTATACGATTCGCCTTGGCCGAGATACACAAATGTGGGACTTACAGAAGCCTGCCATCCTTCACCAGTAATATCTGTAATTTTCAGGTAATAACGCAACGGGACTTTGGACTCACCCTGTACAACACCTCCGTTCCAGAATCTGAAATGAAATTCATATCCACCTAGGGGCTCCACGGTTGCAGTTGGATCTCCTATCGGCTCTGTCTGCACATTCCACCAAAAATTTGACCATTCCTCCCAAGGAATAATTCCTGCCCTCACCGGTTCCTGTACCGGCAGGGAAAACATTAAAAGCACGAAAGTCAGCAGTAGGAATACAACTTTACGCATTTTCCTCATTGCACAAATGTATCGATTCCCTGTTTATATAATTAGTTGGCTCACTGCTTTTTCTTTTTCATAACCAATGCTATCGCAACCAGTGCCCCTATAAGGAGTATTGAATCAAAGCCCGGAACATAAAACCCTTTGTTTTTTGCGAGCATGGTAGCATAACTATTGAAAATCGTAATCGTCTCCTTATCCTGCGAGGAAACTTTGAATCGGTCACCTTCTAAGACATAGTATTTGCCCTGTGTTCGCGCTGCTGCCTGAAGAGCAATCCCTTGCCAATCATTGTGGTATGAAAGCCCCCATCCATGAGGCGATGTGAGCGTGAGTGATGCTACCTGCTCGGTTGGGTTCGGATCACCGGGCTTTTTTGCAGGGAGAATAAGCTGCGCGGGATTTATGATGGACTGCCATTCCCCCGGTTTATCTGTCAGGCTTAATGTAACTGTTGTATCTGCATTTCCCCAATTTTTCACCGTAATCGGGAAAGTGAGTTCCCTGTCAGGAGCGGTTCTTTCAATTGGCTTTGCAATCTCGAGAGTTATCTGGGTATAAGGATTTACACCCACCTGTATCTCTGCCTTGCCAGTTGTCACCTCTCTCAACTGCCCGCCAAGGATTATCCTGCCGATAACTTCAAATTCCACTATCTGGAGGTCACCAGCCTGAATATCCTGCTGATTCAAAGCCATACTGATTTTGATATTCTTGCTCCCCACATCTTTGCTCAAGACAAAAGTTTTCTGTGATGGCGTGACGGTGAGCCAGTCGGGACATTTTACTACATTTATTTCAACCCATACCGGAAAATACTGGAAAAAGAAAGCACTATAGCTTACAGTTAACGTCAAAGAGTCACTTCCATATCTCTCGAGATAAAAAGGGGTGATATCAGGAGAAGCGCTCATTGCCCCCCAACCTATCGCATCTGCAGCCGGAGAAAGCAAAGTGCTCGATAAAAGTATAGCAACCCCAAACATTACTCCCAGAGTAAGACTTTTTTTCAGCATATTTCACCTCTACTTTTAAAGTATTTTGTTATTAGATATTCGATATATATGTTTTTCCGTGACTACTCTTCCTCTCCCCCTTCCTCCTCCTCGGTAGATACTTTTTCAGGGAAATAACTCAGGATTATTATATCCCCGGCCGCCGATACCCATCTATAAGGCACGCCGATGTCCACAGAATTTTCCACCAACGCCGGGTTGCTGTCCGTGATTATCAAGCTGTCTATTCTTTTTTCTTCAGTATTCAAGGCCACATTCCTTACTTCCCCCACATAGATTCCATTACGGGTGTATGCAGGCAAATTCAGAAATTCAGTTATTTCCTTTGTCATTTTATCACTTGAAATCTTAAATCCAGAATGTATTATTAATAGTTATGGTTTCTTTAGTCTCTACGAATAGGAATTTTTCCTGAAAAATTTCGACATTTTTTATAAAGAGCAATGTCTTATCTCTTGGAGTGGGATGAGATGACACTCTATGAATTTGGACAAAAAATTCGCAAAGCCATA
>JAYEJS010000160.1 GCA_034660695.1 Candidatus Thermoplasmatota archaeon
AGCTAATTACAACCATGTTCTGGTTGGGCTTGGGACTATGTATCCAACTGGAACGTAGTAAAAAGTATTGTGGAGTGATTCATCTCTGGGCTGAAGCCCAGAGGATTCTCACTCCATTTTGACTAAATTTTTTCTATTTTTCCAACCGTATGCGACATTTTAAAATATTCAACGGAAAAATGTTTATATACATTGCGATAGAATTTATCGCGCAATATTTTGCCTTTTCAAATACGGTCTATTTACTTTTTTGAAAGGTAATCTTTTATCGCTTCGTGCAGTCCATCTGCAGCAAGATTAGAGCAATGCATTTTTATTGGAGGTAAGCCGTCCAATTCATCCGCAATATCATTCCTCGTTATTTTTAACGCGTCTTCGATTTTCTTCCCCTTTGCAAGTTCTGTTATCATGCTGCTCGTTGCAATTGCAGCGGCGCAGCCAAACGTTTTGAATTTAATATCTTCCAATCTGCCATCTTTGACTTTGATGTACATAGTCATTAAGTCCCCGCAGACAGGATTTCCAACCGTACCGATACCGTCTGCATCCTTTATTTCTCCCATGTTCCTGGGGTTATTAAAATGTTCAATAACCTTTTTACTGTACATTTTTTCATTTCTCCTTCAAATCTTCCCCCATAACGGAGACATCTTTCTTAACTTTTCTATACTCCCCGGCAATACCTCCAATACATATTCTATTTCATCTTCAGTATTTTCTCGCCCGAGCGTGAGACGCAATGATCCATGTGCCTGCACCTCGTTCAGCCCTATGGCCATCAAAACGTGCGACGGTCTCAATTTTTTTGATGAACACGCCGAGCCTGTAGAGCCTGCGATACCTTTCCCATCCAGACTCAATACCAGCGATTCCCCTTCTATGGCAGTAAAACGGAAATGGGCATTATTCGCCAATCTCTTTTCGGGATGGCCGTTCAAATATGTTTCTTCTATCTCGAGCACACCTTTTATAAGTTTGTCCCTCAACCATGTAATCCTTTTTGCATCGTCATTCATTCTTTCCTTTGCCAGCTCGCACGCCCTCCCAAGTCCCACGATGCCCGGGATATTTTCTGTTGAGGAACGCAATCCTCTTTCGTGCCCGCCGCCGTGCACGATTGGTTCTATTTTCGTTCCTTCCCGTACGTACAATGCTCCGGTTCCTTTCGGGCCATAAATTTTGTGGGCGGAGATAGACAGCATGTCGACACCGATGTTTTTAACATCTATCGGAATTTTCCCGACGGACTGCACGGCATCTGTATGGAATGGTACTCCATTTTCTTTTGCTATTTTTGCTATTTCTTCGATGGGCTCTATCGTTCCAATTTCATTATTTGCGTGCATAATCGTGATTAAAATTGTGTCGTCCTTTATTGCATTTTTAACGTCATCGGGATTTATTATGCCATACTTGTCGACGGGCAGGTATGTCACTTCAAAACCCTTTTGTTCAAGATGCCTACACATCTCCATTACGGCAGGATGCTCTATTTTGCTTGTTATTATATGTCCCTTTCTCATGCGAAAGGCAACGCCTTTTATTGCTATATTATCGCTTTCCGTTCCCCCTCCTGTAAATATGATTTCCTCGCTTTTTGCGCCTATGATTTTTGCCACCTGCTCTCTGCTTTTTTCTAATGCCTTTTTTGCTTCCCTACCAAAAGAATGCAAGGAAGAAGCGTTTCCGTATTTTTGGCTGAAGTAGGGCTTCATCGCCTTTAAAACTTCTTTATCAACAGGTGTGGTGGAAGCATGGTCCAGGTAAATCTTTTTCATCTCTAATCACCCCTATCAATTGGTATCTTAATCTTAACATCCCAGGGCTTTTTAAAACTTTGTCCAGCATATTTTTTTCAATTCATTTCATTTAACTATCATAAAGTACAATTCCCGACAGAACCAATCAGTGACGGTCAACTATTTATACTGGAAATGCAATTGAAAGGAAGTTTCCAATCCCTAACTTTACACTTTTGCTTCTTCAGAAGCTTCCTTACTTTTCCTCTTCTCTGCTGGGTTCAGGGTAGGTGCTCCTTGTGATACGGGTCAACATACTCCGGGTATGCTATCTCATTGTATTGTGTTGAGTATGGATAATATCAATGTCCTCTGCCACGCCCCCAAAAGCCTCTTCCAAATCCTCTACCTCGGCCACCGCCAAAACCCAGTCCTCTTCCAAATCCACCTCCACCTCTTGGTATTCCTTTTGTATATCCCGGACTATTGTAACCCGAGCAGTAACCCAGTCCTCTTCCTGTTCTTGGTCCCCGGCCCAAAGGCCCTGTTCTATTTCCACCTGGCATTTTTTATCACCTAAAAAGAGTATATAGGAATAAATATATAAATATTTTCCAAAACTTTAATATAAAATATGCACATGATGCGGTACCCTTTTATTCGCTGTTATATAACTCGAATCACTTCTTTATTATCTTTAGCCTGCTAAAAGGTTAATTAGCAAAACGCATAGATGTAGGTCATAAAACCAGCTGCAAATGCAAGTGAGGCACCTAATAAATTTGTACTGCCCCTTTTAAGAAGTAATTTGACTTTGCAGGTTTGGAAACTCTGCGGTTGCTTCGCTTCGCTAGCAGGTATATGGTTCATTTCGTTCGTCCAAATTGCCTTCGGCAAACTTCATATACCCACGAAACGTTATCTGAAATTGCCTCTGGTACTTGGTGTTGAAAATAGCTCAAGTAAGAGAAATGGGAATTGATAACTTAAACAAAGAAATAAGGAAATGCGAAAAATGCAGGCTATATAAAACTAGAACAAATGCTCTCACAGGAGAAGGAAATCCCAATGCCAAACTCATGTTGATTGCCCAAGCACCCGGAGAGAATGAAGATAGAGAGAGGAGAATGTTTATTGGACCTTCGGGAAAAGTATTAGACGAGTTGCTAAGAGCATCCAGTACAGAAAGAGACAATCTGTATATGACCAATCTGATCAAATGTATGCTACCAAAATATAGGAAGCCAAAGCAGGATGAGATTGACATATGTAGTGGTTACTTGGATAGAGAGATAGAATTGATAAATCCAGAAATATTGGTTCCTCTAGGTCATTATGCAACCAATTATATTTTTAATAAATATTCTCTTCCTTTGCCATCTAAGCAAGAATTTTATACAATCTATGGAAAACTTTTTCTATCTGGCGATAAAAAAATATTACCATTGCAGCATCCTGCTGCTATGCTTTATCATCCACATATCAAAGATGAAATGAAAAAAAATTATTTCAAATTGGGAATATTATTAAATGATTGCAAATGGTATCCATTATGTCCAATGAAAAGATTTTATGAAGGAGGAAAATTAGATAGAAAATGGGTTGAACTATATTGTAAAGGTGACTGGGGAAGTTGCATCCGTTATCAGATGGAGGAAAATGGAGAGATGCATTCGGATTGGATGCTACCAGATGGAAGTATTGATGAAAAGCTACGTAAGAAGGAGCAATAGCATGAAAAAAATTGGCTTAATTGTTAACTACTCCGGGCTGAAGCCCGAAGCGTATCACATGGGACTGGCAAAATCAATGAGTGTCATTTGACTTTCTGTTCTGATGCTCTGATAATAATCATAATCAACATTCGTCCAATGCTTT
>JAYEJS010000161.1 GCA_034660695.1 Candidatus Thermoplasmatota archaeon
AAAGGTCATGCTAATCTCTGAGAAAAACGGCAGAAAATATCTTGCTAAGATTCCAAAAAGAGCCCATAGGATGATTGAGTTGTTTCCGGAGGCATTACCTATGGGTTAAAAATGCGGAGTTTCGGTACGTAAAAGAAATCGTAATCTTATTATACCAATATCAAGATAATTAGGCAGATATGAAAACTCTGGTTCTTTGCATAGATAGGGACGATGACTTGGGGAGAAAGACAGGTATAGAATCACCTGTCATAGGCAGGGAAAGGAATATGAATGCGGCAGAGAAGCTTGCATTGGCCGACCCCGAAGATTCGGACGTAAACTGTATGTTTTCGGCAATATCCACGTATGATAAGTTGAGCGGGGATGTCGAAATAGCCACCATATGTGGGAGTAAGGACGTTGGGCCCACCTCCGACATAATACTTGCAGGGAAATTGGATAAGGTGCTGGAAAAAATAAAGCCAGATGGAGTAATATTGATAACAGATGGAGAGGAAGACGAATATATTTTGCCCATTATCCAATCACGAATTAAAGTAGATGCGATAAAAAGAGTTGTGGTCAAACAGAGTGAAACTCTTGAAGGGACATATTACATTATCTCCAAATTTATGGAAGACGAAAAAATGCAAAGGAAATTTATGCTTCCCATAGCTCTTGTTCTATTTCTGTGGGGATTGTCCGCCCTTCTGGGATCTCCCACCTGGGGATTTGCCACAATTTTGCTTGTTCTCGGTGCATATCTTATGGTGAAGATACTCCATCTCCAGGGATTTGCCACGAATATAGGAAAGGAGATATATGCTGGGTTGAGAAGCGGAAAAATATCCCTCTTTTCAAATTTGCTTGCTCTTTTTATCATGATAAGTGCAATTGTCTCGGCATACAATGTCGTATCGACCCTTGAGCCAGCCCCCCAGGGGGTATTTGAGTATATAATACAATTCATGGACGAAATCGTATGGTGGTTTATTTTATCCGTGCTGATATCGGCAGCGGGCAGATTTACAGATACCTATTTCAAGGAGAAGAAGATTCTATGGGGGTATGTCATCCTTCCATTCTCTCTATTTGCCTTTGGCCTTATTTTTTCAGCATCACTGGATATGCTAATAGAGATAACAATAAATGCGAAGCCTCTGCTCTCTCTGCTGAATATGCCATTTCTCACAACAATTATCGGGGGTGTTTTGATAGCGTTCATCGGAACAGTCCTTTACCATATAGCTGAAGACATTTACGGGAAAGAAGAAGTTCAGAAGAATTAATAAAGGGAAGGGATATTAGGGCAATAATGCCTATACCTATAATCGCTCTGACTCTGTTGCTGTTATCCATCTGGATTTTCATCCTCTACGTGATAAAGAGAAAAGAAAACGAGAAATTTTCCATGTGGGGCCCCGTACTCATGTGGAAAACCGAAAAAGGGAAAAAGTTTATAAAGCGAGTTGCAGAGAAAAAAAAATTCTGGAAAATTTATGCAGATTTTGGGATAGCTCTTTCATTAGTAGCAATGGTTGCAACCTTTGCTTTGATTTTATGGAATGTCAAGATATCATTTCAAACATCGTTGAAAATTGATCCCAGGATTATCATAGGCTTACCAGGGATAAATCCGGTTATCCCGGTAGGGTACGGCATACTTGCTTTGGCGATCGCCATAATAATACATGAGTTTTCACATGGTATACTGGCCATGGTGGGAAAAATAAAAGTGAAAGCTTTGGGATTAATTTTTTTGATAGTGCCCATAGGAGCATTTGTGGAGCCCGATGAGGAAGAGCTTGAAAAAGTGAGTAAAAGAAAACGTTCAAGGGTTTTTGCTGCGGGGCCGACTTCCAACATGATTCTTGCTTTTGTATGCGCCCTCATTTTCTCGTCGGTAATGATGGGATCGATTTCCCCGAAGGTAGACGGCATAATGATAATGACGGAGGTGCCAAATAGTCCTTTCGATATTTCAGGAGTAAATCCGTGGAGCGTCATAACATCGTTCAATGGAAAAGAAATAAAGAGCATGGATGACTTTGAGCATATCTTAGAGGATATAAGACCGGGAAAGATGTATAATGTTACCCTGTTTTATAAAGATAAATTTTCTAATGCAAGCGTGATGGGCGGGATCGTAGTTGCAGGTGTAGTACCTGGTCATCCGGCTGCAACATCGGGAATGAAGAAAGGAGATATACTATATACAATAAATGGTACAGAAATCAACAATATCAGCACATTTTATAGGGTAATGAATTTAACGGAAGCGGGAGAAAAATTGGAAGTTGGATATTACTGGTATGAAAACGGCACTTTTGCAAACTACAATGCTTCAGTAGTGCTGAAAGATAAATATGAATATTATGAAGAGTATCACCCCCGTGAAAATAAAGAGGAATATAAAAATATGGGATTCCTTGGCTTAACTCCGCTGCCTCTGGGCATCACTTACATGCCTGTTGATTACTATCCAAAAATACTTATCCACCCATTATCAAATATGAAATCATTTTTCTTTTATTTGGCGTTGCCTTTCTTAAGACTGTCCCCATTCCCCCACGCTTTTACGGCAATATTTTTCACACCTGTTCATCCATCTATATTCTGGCCATTTGCAAACATATTATACTGGGTATTCTGGTTAAACTTTGCCATAGGCACATTCAATGTTCTACCAGCCATTCCTCTAGATGGGGGATACATATTTAAAGACAGCATGAGCTTTATAACTAAAAAAATCAGAAAAAGGTGGGAAGAGGAGAGAGTAGAAAAGGTATCATCTGCAATCACAACAATCTTTTCCGTTATAGTTCTCTTTGCCATAATAGCCATGATATTGGTGCCAAGATTGCGTGCCCTAATATAAAGTATTAAAAAAACTTACGGAATATACATATGAAATGGAGAGAATACTGGTTGCCTGTGATTTTCACGGAGAATGCAGGAAGGCAATGGAAAAAGCAGCAGGGCTAACCAGCAAAACATCTTTTATATACATTCTTTATCCAGTCCCTTCAAAAATGGACAGAAATACCTACAAAAATTTGAAAAAAACGGTTCGTGAAAAGGTAAAGCAGATAAAAAGCCAGGGATTTAAATGCCGCGGGGCTGTAAAAATCGGAGAGCCTGCATCAAAAATAGCAAAAACAGCAAAAAGGCTAAGATGCAACCTCATAATAATGGATTACCTGGAGGAAGGAATATTTTCTCAATATTCAATGGAAGACATTTTACAAAAAGTAATGGACCTTTCATCGCTGCCTGTTATGATTGTGCATTAATTAAATTTTTTTCCTGATTACGACAAAAAGCATGCAAATCAATGCAAATAAAATCGCAGCAGGTATTATCCACAACAAATCGCCTAGCCCCTCTTCCCTTACTATCTCATATATTTTTATATCTCCGCTACTAATTTCATAGTAATGATCGTACGAGCCGTCCCCATCTGAATCAAAAAGGATTACATTTTCTCCATCCATTACTTTTTCTACAGTACTCCTTAACTCGTTATCTTCTCGATCCCAGTACACATATTTTTCATCCCCTTCCTTCCATAACAGATAGCCTATTTCATTA
This sequence comes from Candidatus Thermoplasmatota archaeon, assembly GCA_034660695.1. Lineage (NCBI taxonomy): Archaea > Methanobacteriati > Thermoplasmatota > Thermoplasmatota archaeon. The sequence continues at coordinate 3,574 of JAYEJS010000161.1, forward strand.
TTTATAGTAACGTTGACGGTCTTGCTGCCGTCCTTCGGGTTTGTTCCTGCTTCCACTTCCACTGTATCGGGAACATCGTCCATGTCATAATCTTGTGGTATAACAAAATATCTAAAAAGGTTTGAAGTGTCATTTTTGTTACTGTTGGGAGAAGAATCTACGGCTTCTATGTAATACTCGTATTCTCCAACTTTATCATAAGATTTCGAGTAATAAAATATTTTGCTGCCTTCCCTCTGTGACATATCATACGTGCTTTCGCTTCCGTCAAAAATTACATGGAGAGTTGCTCTACTCACACCACTTGAATCGTTTATCAAAGCGGATACGTTAACGTTGCCATATATAACCTGCCTCTGCGGGTCGGCGGTGACAGCCCTTATCGAAGGAGGCACAGTTTCAATTCCCTCGTAGACTATCCTGAAAGACATGCTGTCGCTTTCTCCCATGTTTTGCCATCCTGCAGTATCAAACGCTTTTATAACACAGTGATAATACTCAATCTGGTTATAGGTATTGTTGTAATAATAAATATCGGTGTCTCCCAGGCGCAGCAGAAATTCCTCCACATATACGACATTCTTATATGATACGACTACAACTGCTTTGTCTATTGTTGTATCATTGTCCCCTATTGTTGCAGATATATTGAGGTATTCACCAAGGTACTGGATGGATGGTGAAACTCTCACATTGTAAATATACGGTGGAGATGTGTCCGTGCCACCGCCTACCCTTATGTCTTTTATAGCAATATTATTCCGTGAGTTGGATTCGTCGGAACAGCTGGTTTCAACCTTTATGGAATATGTACCATTGCTATCTGGCTTCCATATTATGTAAACACTTTCATTACTTCTTTTCCCGATTATTTTCTCTACGCTGCCGTTCTGGATAAGAATATACTTTCTCCCGCCTTTTTCTTTCACATAAAAATTAATTTCAGCGGTTGTGCCGTTGTAACCGATATTATGTACAACAGCCGTTATATTGACCGTATCGTTCAAAGCCGGATGAGACGGGTCAAAGCCAATGTCATCCATGTTTATTTCAAGGTCGGGTAGAGGTTCTACATTCATGGTTATCCAATTCCGATTGTCCTCTTCATTTCCTTCAGGTATTATTCCATCCTCATCCGCTTTGGCCATTAGCATCCATTCTCCATCATATGATGGATCTCCGTATGATGCATGCCAGAAAAATTTAACCTCTTTTGTCTCGCCCTTTTTAAGCCCGGCTATTCCTTTTACCATTCTTATGGGATTAGAGGGAACATCCTCTTGATAAATGATAAGAGAAACGTTGAAAGGTTCTGACGGTTCAACATCTTTTAGCCCACTATTTTTGACTTTCACCGTGATAACTGCTTCTTCTCCTTCCTTAAGATTGCTCGGAGCAGATATACTTGTAACATCCAGATTCGCAGATGGTTTTACATTTATTGATATTGACCGCTCGACCATGTAGCCAGAGCCATCCGTCATGGAAACATCCAGTCTCCAGTCCCCTATCTTGGTGCCATTTTGAAACGTATAAAAATCTTTTACATACCAGCTGGTCCTGTCGGCCCCATCATGGGAGGGCATGAAAGAATAACCCATATCATCTATGTATATGGTATTTTCTCCACCCTCTTCGTTCGCCACCAATCTTATTTCTATTCCGACAACCGCTCCTGCTCCTGCCTTCCATTCATTCAATACATCGTCATCTATCTTAAACTTATGCCACTCTCCATCCTTTATCAGCTTGCTGTCGCTCATTTTGATTTTATGAAATTTGTTAGAACTGCCTTCCGTCATGACCGTATAAACCAGTTCGCTCTGCGACGAGTATTTTTCAATGTTGTACCAGAACCAGAGAGACGGGAGATGTGAAATGTGAATGCTTTGTATTATGGTCTGGCGCAGGCCCACAGTATCGTCCTTGCTGACCGGCTGATCCTCAAATTTCCATTTTCCATGATAATCACTCATCCTCAGTTCAACTGCCTTTTTTCCCCTATGTACAGCGGATGTTGTAAAGGATGCATATGTTGTCTGTTCGTTGGAGCGATAAAGTTTTGTATATGCATCCCCGCCTTCAAAGCCGGCATCGGGCAAAGGCAAAGAAGACTTTACGAATTTTCCATCTGGAGAGTAAATGGTGGCAATAACCTCCTTCGGATTTGCAATTGCAGTGACATTTATCACTTTTACTGTATTCATTTCCTTAACACCGGCGACATATTCATTGCCTATGGGCAGAACATCTCCCCACCACCCATGTGACTTGTTTTCCATGAAGGTGGTATTGCAATTTGGCAATGCTTCGATCCAGCATGAATCAAAGTATGCATAAACTTCATGGGGCTGGGTATCTACTGAAGTTTCCGTGATATATACCTTCAAATAAAAGGTGGATGTTCCCTTTCCCTTCAGGTAGGATGTAACATCTTTTCTTATAGTCTGCCATCCGTCGGTTATACCTCCGCTTTTTATGGTATCTCCATCTATACCTATTTCCCATTCTGCATTAGTTAGGTCTGAGTTGAAGTAAATATCTGCATTAAAAATATAACTTGGTGCATTTCCTCCATCTGGCACCTGGAAATTTTGGTAAAGTTTACCGTACCAATCCTTTTGCCACAGAAGTCCTTTCCTATGGATTTTATAGCAATAATCATTTTCGTTTACAGGGTCTTCAACATAAGACATATCCCATCCACCATTAAAAGGAATGGTCGGCTCACTATTATTTTTCCACTGGGTGGAATATCTGTCCTCAAATTCCGCATTTTTTATTCCAGAACGGATTCTTGCATACTCACCGTCTTTCTTTCCATTCCCTACGGTGTCCCAGTAAATATAATAATATCTGCCTTCATGCGAAAGAATGTTGCCTTCCATCACCCATGCCAGCGTAACATTTGCTTTTTCAGATGCGTCATAGTCCTTATTGAATATAATTTCTCTGCCAACGCTTCTCTCCGGGTACCAGCTTTCATTATCACTTGTATATTCTATAACTCTTACAGAATCCGGATAAAACGTTCTTTTTGAAAAACCTCCAGATGGTTGATAGGATGCTATCTCATTCATAAGGGAAGTAAAATCTACGGTACAATAAACCATCTTATTTTCATATACGTATCCTTCCCTCTGCCCCATCATTTCGACGGACAGCGGAACGCGATGGTGCCACTCAGGATTCCACCATTCAGCACTTTCGGGGGAAGGCGGAAACGGCTGGCGAACTGGTTTTTCTACAAACACTTTTATATTTCCTATGTTGTTATCTTCATTTACCTCATCTATCAGTTCCTCAAAATCTATAAATATAAAGAGGGTATAATTTCCCTCATTTCTTGCTATCCAGTAAAGAGTGACTTCTTCTTCTCCGCCAGGGGCTATAGATGATACATAAACATTGTCAACAGGATTATCTCTGGAATTAACATACAATGCTATACCCACATTTTCAGCATTTGATTCACCCAAATTTTCCATTGTAAAATTAATTTTTACCTGGTCATTTTCATAAATTTCATCGGGGAAAATTGAAATGCTATCAGTAACCACAGCCAGATCCGGCCTTGAATCAGCGTTTGCAAACATTCCTGCAGCAGTGCCCAAAAGTAAAGAAAATATTATAGCAAAAGTCAAAGTTCTGTTTTTCAAATTTGTAAATATTGAAAGTTGAGTCAATTTTATACCCCTTCTCCCTTAAATAAAAATTTGGTTAAATAATTTGTGGTTTCAGTATTGCTTACGATTAGCCTATTTTTCCTGCCAAACTGGCCTTATTATCCCCCTTTCTGTTATTAATCCTGTAATGTATTTTGCAGGAGTCACATCGAATGCAGGATTTTTTATTTCTTCGGGAATATAATCAAACATTTTTGTCACTTCTATGCTTTCCCTCTCCTCGATTTTTATTTCTTTTCCTTCCTTTAGGTCCGTATCGAACGTGCTTAAAGGGGCGGCGACATAGAAAGGTATGCCATTTTCTTTCGCGAGAACGGCTTTTTCATACGTTCCAATTTTGTTCGCTACATCGTAGTTAGAAGCGATACAGTCAGCACCTACAATAACTATGTCAACCTCTCCTTTATTCATAAAATAGCCCGCTGCATTGTCCACTATCAGAGCGTGCTTTATTCCTTCCTGCTGGAGTTCCCATGCGGTAAGCAACCCCTGAAGACGTGGCCTTGTCTCATCAACCCAGACAAAAATTTCTTTATCTTTAGCCATCCTCATAGGAGCCAATGCAGTACCCCAATCAATGGTAGCAAGCGCTCCGGCATTGCAATGGGTCAGTATTTTAGTTCCATCCTCTATCAGTTTTGCCCCCACCTCCCCGATTTTCCTGCATTTTTCTACAATGGATTCAACATAAGTATGGGCTGCCTCCAGCTCATTTCCTTCGTTATCCAGCATGTAATCAACGGCATAAAATAGGTCGTGGGCTGTTGGGCGAGTTCTTTTCAGAATCCTGGCAGCTTTTTTCTTGTTATCCCCAAGCACCATACCATACGCAGCGGCACACCCTATAGCCGGGGCGCCGCGCACCACCATTTTTTTAATGGCATATGCAACTTTTCCGATGCTGTCCGCTTCAAAAATTTTTAGTTGAAACGGCAGCTTTCGCTGATCGATTAGTTTAAGGTTTTCATCCCACCAGAGCGAATGCATTTCCTTCCCTTCTACAAGCATGCTATCTCCTCCCTTGCTTCCCGTAAACTTTTGCCGACTGCAATGCATCCGTGGTTTCTCAAATTGATGCACCTGCTGTTCTTCAGGGACTTAAGTACTTCCAGAGCGATCTCAAAACTTCCTGACGGTTTTTCCTTTTCGGTAGTTGGCAATTTTTCAAACGTGTTATGGATATGTATAATAGCGTTTATATCTTCGCGCCTATAAATCAACCAGTGCATTATCGTTTCTGCGGACGGCTCCTTTTGCCCTATCACCAGTGCAACGTTTCTTACAACATCATAATCGGCAACTTCAACAAAATCGCTTTCAGTTAATGAGCCCATATCCGCATTTCTCGCAGTAATGATAATCCTGCTTCCATATCTCACGCTCATGTTGCCCTCTCTTCCAATACCCTTATCAGCTAATTCTTTTCCAATAGATATCATCTCCCTGACAAAAGGGTTCCTTATTTTCTCTCTTCCAAGAAAAAACGTTTCAAAACTCATTTTATGGGAATGATGCAGAGAAATACGAAGTCGGCATCTCCGGCATTTTTGAACTGATGCACCTCGTTCGGTGAAACGAAAGCAAAATTACCTTCGCTCAGAGGCATTTCTTTTCCATTTCCATTTATTAATGTTCCTCTTCCGCTCAACACAAAAACTTCATGCTCCCAGTCATGCTTATGCAATGGGGTATGGCCGTCCTTTCCAATAACAAATCTGCGCATCGCAAAATTTGGAGCACCCAGCTTACCATCAACGAGCCACTGAATTGTTACGTTTTCCGCCCCTTCTTCGATTATTTTTTCAGCCTTTACATCCCTCTCATTTTTGACTATCATAAGCATGTAATGAAAAAAGAATTTAAATATTCATCTCAAACCAGCCTTTGTTCCTGTTCTCTAACAAAAATTTTTTCGGGTGTTTTCTGATAAGCCAGATAACTTAAGTCATCTAATATCCCAGGTTAGCATTATTCATTTCCCTTCTGCAAATTCATCTATCTCCAACTCCTTCAGCTTTTTTTCTTTTGGTATTCCTTTCTTATCCCATCCTCTTGCCGTGAAATAATCCTGGAGCATTTTTTTCTCTTCTTTCTCGGATACATAACTTCCTTTTGCCACCCCCTCAGGTATGGGATTTCTTATTTTCGGTGGAAGCTTTGAATCTTCTTTTTTCCATCCGCATTTTATGTTGAATATATGCTTCAAATTGTTGATTCTCTCGCCTACGACAAGCATCTCGTCTTCGCCCATTCTTTTTCCAATTGCAGCCTCGAGTATCTCCCCGAACCCCTCCAGCAGAAACATTCCCCTAGAAAATTTGCATACTCCAAGAGCATCATATACAGCCATGAAATTTTCCATGTCAGCTATTTCCTGTCCCTTGTTATCGGCACTGAATCGGTCTACTCCTTCATACTTCCAGAACTTCCCTGTAAGCTCAAGGGCATATGCACCGGAACGCAGATGGCATGCCCCTCGCGGCGACGACATGAATGCAAGAGCCATTCCCTTTATACCCCTCACATCATATGCAGGAGGCTCCATTCCCCGTACATGAACGGCATAATTCTCTGCCCCTTTGCCTAATTTCTCGGCCGCTCTTTTCACACCTTCTGCCAGTAAGTCCCCTATTCCATCCCTGTGTGCAATTTTCTCCACCATCTCCACAACAGCATCTCCATTTCCGAAATGCATATCCATGCCTGTCTCCTTTTCACTCAAAATCCCGTTCTCGTATAAATCCATTGCAAATCCTATCGCTCCTCCAGTAGATAGTGTATCAATCCCGTACAGATCGCATAACTCGTTTGCCTTTGCCACTGCCTCAACGCTTGCATTGCCGCAATTACCGCCCAAGGAAAACAATGTCTCATACTCAATGCCATCTATCTGCCCATCGTACTTCCCCTTTATAATAAATGCCTTTCCGCATGGCTTAACGCACTGAATGCATGCCTTATTTTTTATGACATATTTGGGAGCCCAGTAATATGGATCAATTCCTTTTCTTTCATCAAAAACTCCTTCTCTCCAGTTCCTTGTAGGAAACGTTCCCCGTTCTGCATTCATCCACTCCAGAAACTCTCCCGTTCCGTATTTTCCGTCGTCTTTGAAGGCAGGGCTTTCTATCATTGTTTTATACCATTTGTCAAACAGTTTCATCATTTTTTTAGAGTCTGCCACCTTTATGTCGTTACTGCCCCTTATTGCTATTGCCTTAAGATTTTTTGAGCCCATCACCGCTCCCAATCCTCCCCGTCCCGCCTGCCGTTCTTCTGAATCTATCACTGCATATCTGACTTTTTTTTCGCCTCCAAGTCCGATTGATGCAACGATAACATCTCCTTCATCTTTTTTTATTTCCTCTGTCGTCTCCCTTGTAGACACGCCCCACAGATGCTCTGCAGATTTTACCATCACTTCGTCATTGTCTATAAACAGATAAGACGGCTTATCGGCCATTCCACTGACAATCAATGCATCGTACCCGGCCTGCTTCAGTGCAAATCCTATTCTGCCGCCCATGAATCCTTCACCCCATCCACCTGTCAGCGGAGATTTTGCAAAAAAGCCTGTTTTTCCTGCGGTCGGGACAGCAGTTCCAACCAGCAATCCTGGAGCCATGACGAGCATATTCTCCCTGCTGAATGCATCGGCATTTCCAAGCACAAGTTTGTTCAGGAAATATGCCCCAAAGCCGTCCCCGCCCAAATATTTTAAAGCAAAACTATCTGCTATTTTCTGCCTTTTTCCTTCCTTTTTTGAAAGGTCAACCGTCATAATTTTGCCGCCGTAACAGCCATTTTCTACAACCATTTTATCCCTCCACCAATTCAAGTACGTTTTGAGAGCAGTATTTGGCGCACATGGGATCGCCACCGCATAAATCACATTTGTATGCCTTTCTTTCAAAAATCCACACAGCATCGATTGGGCATGCCTTTTCACAGGCTTTGCACCCCGTGCATTTGTCGTGATCTACATATACTGTCCCATTCTTTTTCTTCATTGCATCAAATTTACATGCATCAATGCATTCAAAATTGCAGTCCTTTCCGTGGGTACACAAATGCGGGATATCCTCCGTAACGCTTTTTTTCTCCACACATATGCCCGACTTTTTAGGATTCACAACATCCCAATGATGCATTGAACACACGATTTCACAGGTCATACATCCAGAACATTTCTCAGGAATTACTTTAACATACATTTTCTCCCTTTGGTGTAACATGAATGAAAAAATCGTTTAAAAATATTTGTTCATGCAGGCAATGCCAATGCCAGAATAAGAAACGGCAATCCGATCTTGGTTATCAGTATGCTCTTATTTTTCACCTTTGGGCTCCAGCCGTAGTCATCTAGCCTGTAAAACAGTAGCCACCCGTATTGGGAGAAGAAAGCGAATAATGAGAGAAATATTAATCTGAGCCATATCATCCCAGATATTTCGAAAAACGCATTCATTGCATGGTGGTAATACCCGACCTGGACATAGAATGAGCCAATGACAAGAAACATTGCTCCAAATGCCATCTGGAATTCACTATGAATCAACCCCTCTGCATATAAACATACTATCGCCCCGATTACTGAGAAGACCATGACCGGCCATCCCGCTGCGAGCGTTAGATAAATGGCTATTGACAGCAAAATTATCAGTGATGCTGACAGCAAAATTATCAATTTTTTTTTGCTGAGAGTCATCCTCTCTTCTATTTCATAATGATACAGGTCGTGAATTGTGTGGGAAAGGAGATAATGGGCAAGGAAGCCCCCCACCGAGGTGAGCAACAGTCCAGTCCAGTACATATCGCTGAAATTTTCGATTGCCCCGGTGCCATATGCAAAGAAAGAACCCAATACCGGGAATAGCCCCCCTGTCATAATACAAGTCAAAATTGTAAACGAAGAAGTCATTCCTTTTTTTTCCAATGGCATTATACCGTCACACCCACCTTTCTGGTCATTTTATTTGTTATATAAATCGGTGCTTCTTTCATCAGTCTCTTGTATATATTGTCAGGTATCAACGGCGAACTTGCTATTTCCTGTGATTTTTTTACATATTTCACCATCCCCTTCTGGTATACTTCCTGAAGGCTCGTCCCTCTTTTTTCAAGTTCTTCTTCTATCGAAATTTTGCCATTTTTTAGCAGTCCGATCACTTTTTCGTTCAGGTTTTTTCCATATGCAGTTATGAGAGGCATTATAATACCATCTTCTATTTTTCCCTCGGCTATGTCTACCAGATCATCAGCAAGTTGATATGCAAGCCCCACATTCTTCCCATATTCAGCCATGAGCGATATGACTTCTTGAGATGCCTGTGCTTCTATGGCCCCTGCCCTGCATGCCGCAGCGAAAAGTGATGCAGTTTTCATTTCTATTACTTTAAAATATTCCTTTACAAGCATTTCAGACGAATTCCCTCCGTTGAATATCTTTTCCAGATGGTCATTGAGATCTATGTCTTCTATTTGACCGACGACTGTCTTGTCCCAGGTATCGAGAAAAATTTTTGCATTTTCGAGCCCGTGCTCGACAGATATGCGAAATGCATTGCTTATCATTTGGTGACCGGTGAGAATTGCACTGCCTATTCCGTTTTTTATGTACAATGCGGGCTTGCCTCTCCTGCTTACATCTCCATCCATTATATCATCATGGATGAGGGAGGCGGAGTGGGCCAGCTCAACCCCCAAGGCACTTTCCAGGGCCCTGTTGTATCTCTCATTGTTTTCCCCACTGCAAGCCCTGAAAGATAAGATAAGCATAATCGGGCGGAGCAGTTTTCCGCCTTCAAGAGCATATCTCACATCATTATTTTTTACCTTCCTGTCAATCTCCCTTTTCATCTCCTCCTGAACGTGTGAGACAAACCCCTGAAATGTGAGTGATTTCCCCATGGGCATTGTAAAACCTAATCAGCATTTAATATAAGAACCTAACGCCCATCAAAAAGCTTTAATTTCTCTAGGTATTTATTGATGGCATACCATGAAAAGCATCTTGGCTATTGTCATTGCCTTCCTCTTTTTAATGCCCGTGAGTGGATACGTTGGAAATACGAATTTTGAGGGAAACAATATGGCTGCAATAGAACATGATGTCATGGCTGAATTCAACCATCAGATAGAAATTTCACCTGGAGAAGACTATTACATTCATTTTTCTCCAGAATCGGGCATAGACGCCAAAAGTACCGTTCCATACGCCCATAATCTTTCACAAAAAGAAAAAATGGCCATCAGCCGTTCGCCTTCCTGGATTCAGCGTGATCTGGCCAAACAATTTGAGTTTATAGACGAAAAATATGCAGATTTATTGTTGAATGTGGAAAAAAAGTATGTCGATGAAATAGCCTTTTCGATAGCACACTCGCCGGTTGGGGCAATTCCCCCGCTAGAAATATTGTTTGATAATGCCTACTTTATTTACGAAAATGATCGTTTTCTCGATTATGTGGAAGTAGTGGACATTGACAACGGAAACGGTTATTACTCGACAATACGATATCGCGTTCTTGAGGGTGGTGAGGAAAAGGAGATTTTATGCCCTCCTTACAAATATTATTGGTTTGTCGTTTCGCCAAAAGCAACCACTGAAAATGCCACCTACATATACGGTAAGTTCTGGCGGGACTATCTTTTTTACCATAATGATATGGGCTATCCCCTGTTGATGGAAAAGTTATCCGGGATAAAGTATCTGTGGGACTGCCAGTCGTATCGTCCTCCAGCCCATAGAATGTGGAAATACAGCATGGAAAATCATCCGACAGCCGTAGAAGCAATAAATTACTGGGTCGGAAAGAATCTGCCCGCCCTTGCGACTGGTGACCGCCCTTCCCAGCCGAATAAGGTATGCCATGAGCATAACGGGTTTTGCGGAGAAATTCAGGAACTGTCAGCCGCCGCCCTGAGAACTGCCCTGATTCCGAGCGTGCCTATCAACTGCCTGGGGGAAGACCACGTATGGTGCGAGTTCTGGGAGCGTGGATGGCATGAATTTGATGAATGGTGGGCAGACGGAGGCGGCAGTATCGATAACTTTGGCGAATACCGCTATGGGTGGCACAAAATCATGTCCGCCCTTTTTGCCTGGAAGGGAGACAGCTCCACATATGATGTGACCGACCATTACATAAATGAGGAAGATAGGGGAACCGTAAAAGTTGTTGTGCAGGACATTTTTGGGAATCCTGTAGATGGGGCACGCGTTACAGTCTTTGGCTCGTGGAAGGCAAATGATTTTAAGGATAGAATGTGGAACAAGGTAATAGATGGGCTTTGGTCAAGGCTGCCTGATGACGTAAGAAAAAAATGGCAGGAGAATTATACAATGATAAAAGAATGGTATCATGAGCGTGTCCCCGGGCTGATTCCGTGGGTAATACCGAGCATATGGAACTACACTGATGTAAAAGGTGAGTGCACTTTTCATCTGGGTGCGGGACATTCGTACTTCTTCGCATTGCAGAAAGAGGAGATGTTATATTTTGGGCCGTGGGGTATTGGAAAGAGCAACGCTCCCCATTACATGATAACAATTTTTCCGAATGACACCAGGGCAGTCAAAATAACTTTTGTTCTCCCCGACGGTATGCTGTCATTTAAGAAAGAAAATGTTGTTCAATCACCAGAAGAAGGAGATTATGAGTTTGATGTAGCGTTCGATACATCTGCATACCAGATACAGCGAAACATATGGGATTGGGAGGACGGAAAAGAGAAAGTGGATTATGGAAAGGAAGAAGTTTCATCAGCCATAAAATTTTTCATTGTGGATAAAGAAAATTTTGGTAGATACAAACAGGGAGATGCCTTCGATTGCTATGAATACCTCTGCTCGAATTCAGGCGACCTTATATTTAATGCCAGCAGCACCGAATGGTATCTGGTCTTCAGAAATGATGCAAAAAGAAGCACAATCGTGCTGAACATATCTGCATCTTTTAAAACAAATATCGGGGGCGATTATATATGTATGACTTATCCATGGAGCGACGTATTTGACGAGCCCATTTTCAATATAGGAGATATTGTAACTCTGAAAGGAAGAGCAACCACTGACGGATACATACAGATTGCCGGCCAAACATTTGACGTGCTGGGCGATTGGAAAGTCTGCTGGAATACGTCTTATCTTCGACCGGGTGAGTACACCATACGGACAGTATGCGGGAGTTTTGAGAAAAGATATAACATACGGCTTGTGGATTCATCCCCTCCTGTCCTGAGCGTAAATAGCCCGTTAGATAAGTCGATTATTGATGGCACCGTATTGGTCAAAGGGAGGGCATACGACAATGTAGAAATCGATAAGGTTGAGTTAAAAATAGGGGAAAAGTGTATAACTTTATCAGAAAACTTTTCTTATGAATGGAATACCTCACCCGGAGATTATGCTATGATTATAAAAGCGACGGACTGGCAGGGACTGGAAACTATGAAAATGATTGCCGTAGCAGTCAACGAGTCAGGGAATGATTGGGGCCCTGCGATAAATGGTGTATGGTATACTCCTGAAAATCCCGCAAATGAGAGCAATGTGGTGATATATGCCGATGTGACAGAGGGGAGCCCTTTCTCTATTAAAAAAGTGGAAGTGGAAGTTAATGGTGAAATAAAGGAGATGTATAGATATGCTGACAACCCCGTTCAGCCCAGACATGAAGAAGATCCGCTAAAAAATGAGAGCAATATGCCTGCTTACGGGGTAGAACTGGGGCAGTTTTCATCTGGCGATGTAATAAAATTCAGAATAAGAGCATATGACAATGCCAACAATACCGCCTTATCCGAAGAGACGATTATAAGAGTAACATAAAAAGAGATGAGAAGCAAGGAAAACTTTAAATATCCCTTCCCTTATTATGTTAATTGGGTAAGATTAATAGCAAAACGATAGCAATGTAGGGAATGGGGCAGTAACTCTTTTTTTTGCCTTTCTCCTCCATTCCCTGCCTCCCATTCCACATCTCTTTTATACGATTCTGCTATACATACCTGTATATTTACCTATGCAGGGGTAGCCAAGTTTGGCCAACGGCGCAGGACTTAAGATCGTGTTATAATACTCAAGGGTTCGATGAGACATCCTGTCTCGAAGGAGTCCGAGGGTTCGAATCCCTCCCCCTGCATTGCCTCACTGAACTCCGACATCGGGGTGAACCCCAGTCATTGTCTGTCATGTCGTAGCGTGGTTTTCAGAGAAATGTAGTGTCATCACCTCGTATCAAATAGCCCGATGCCCATATAACCCGACTTTCAAATCTAAAGCGCTTCTCTTCTTATAAATTGTAGTTACTAAAAAAATTTAATTAATTTACTACTAGAAAAGTTTACATGTTGTGATGACTATACAGGTACATGTTTCTGTTCAAGAAGACGATAAATGGTCGGAAGTATTGGTATTTTGGTCGTAGTGCTCGTGTGAACGGTGTTAGTAAACGTGTTTGGGAGGAGTATGCAGGTACTACTGATACGCTTTATCAGAAGTTTAAAGCTTCTGGAGATCTTCCAGAAGTTAGATTGAGATCTTATCAATTTGGTAGGATCGGTGCAGTTCTTACCATAAATGAGGAACTTGGATTCACAGAGCTTGTGGATTCGGTTGTTCCAAAGATGAAAAAGGATGGTGTTCTTACAGCAGGTCAGTATATGCTTGCTTTCATTATGGGAAGGATGGATCTTCCTGTAAGTAAGAATGGTATGCAGGATTGGTTTGATCGTTCATATCTTCGTTATCTTTGGAGTTTTGATCATTCTTTGAGTTGCCAGAATTTTTTGAATCAGATGAATTATCTTACAGATGAAAGAATGAAAGCAATCACCAGAGGGCTATGTAAAAAACTCAATAGTCTGGGTCATCGGACCAGTAATGTGTTGTTTGACACAACAAATTTTTCTACGGAGATGGACCCAAAAAACGATGATGATAGAACACTTGCAAGAACAGGGAATGCTAAGGATGAAAAATATGGTAATAACCTGGTTGGAACTGCTATAGCAGTGACAGATGAGAACATTCCAATTCCGATAGGAATATATCCCCGTAATTGGAATGATCATATGGTAATCAACGATATGATTGATGATATTGTTCATCGAGTTGAAGAAATTGGTTCAGAACCAAAGGATATTGCATTGGTAATTGACAAGGGATGTAACTGTTAACTACTCCGGGCTGAAGCCCGAAGCGTATCACATGGGACTGGCAAAATCAATGAGTGTCATTTGACTTTCTGTTCTGATGCTCTGATAATAATCATAATCAACATTCGTCCAATGCTTTCCT
>JAYEJS010000162.1 GCA_034660695.1 Candidatus Thermoplasmatota archaeon
TCTGCAACCACGTCTACACTTAGTTCCTCTTCCTGCATGTTCCTCATGGATGAATCCTATAGAACGAGATTTTTCACGCATTCAACGTGATGTGTTGGATAATAGTGATTTTTCTTGTCCCATAGAGACCATGGAAATGATTTCAGCATATATCGAAAAAGAACTTAATTCAAATTGAAGGTGTATTTAAGTGGCTTTTCTCTTAATTGTTCAACTCTTTACTATTTGTGGACTTTCCCCAAGTGTATGCGCATCCCCTGCCTGGAGGAAAATGTTTTACCACATATCGGGCATTCAAATTGTTTTTCTTCCAATGAATTTATCCCTGTATAGCTTATTTCCTCTTTTCTTTTTTTGCTTCCATACACAGAAGTAATAGCACCTCCCACCACCGCCCCCATTACAAACAATCCGGCAGCTATGAATACGTACATGGCATTATTGTCATCGCTTTCGGGGGAAGGCAGTCCAATGTAACTGGAATGCACCCTGCCGTTATAATCCAGCCCGAGGCGAAGAAGATTTGATATCATATATGAGTACTTGTAATACATCACGGCATTATTCAATGATTGCTCTTCCATGCTTCTCCCGAACTCATAATAACTGACCGCCAGCACCGGCTCTATCCCTCCATTTCTCGTCTCCTGTATGGAATAGCTTGCCATTTCGCTTGTCCTCCCGACTTTATCTTCGTCAACACCATCTATTGCCTCTATGGCGATATTTGCATTTGCCGTTGATTCTAGGGAATTAAATAAGCTGGCGGCGGGATAATCATTCATTTCACCTCTGGCGTTGGTAAGCAAATTCTGTGCATTATTTACAAAATCTGTGGATGCACCTGATTCACTTATCAGTATGCTTGCGTACGCATTTATTTGAGAGGCATAACCGTAGTATTTGCTGGCCATCTCCCTCAACCATGACTGATTTACGCTCCCTGTTTCATTGAATTGCTCTGAAAGGGAAAGCCACCAATTGACTGTCTTACTTCTCTCCGCTGCATACGCCATTTGATAGAATGCAGAGAGAAGGCTGTCTGTATCACGCCTTTTCAAAATTGAATTCCAGTACTGCTCCGAATTATTCATAGATTGAGCAGCATCCAGTGCCCTCATCTGTGCCGTACCTACACATTGCAAAGCAATCATCCCGTTTATTTCCGCATTTCCTGCCTTATCGAGGGCATTGTTGACCATATCCAAAACGTTTTGATGGATAGAATCATAATAATGGTCGCCGTCATTGTAATACCCACAGATATACGTGACAAATCTGGAATTTATCAGGGATTGAAATGATTTGCTTATGCTGTAATAAAAATAAAAATTGTTGTATGCAAGCCGGGCAGCCTTCAAAGAGTTCAAAGCGCTGTTTAGACTGCCCTCCACACGTGCTTTTGGATTGTCGTACCAGAAGCCGGTTGGCAGGGATGTGTTTTGGAGGAGCATCTCCGCTTTTTTATAGGATTCATTTGCCTCGTTTATAAGCCGCATGCTCAAAGGGCCCATAATTGACTCATAGTCCTCGGTAGTAATGGGCTGAGAAGATTTTTCCTCTGGAAACGTATGGCCCGTGAAATAATGGATGGCGGCATTTATGTCCTCCACTTCCACAACCTTTATTCCATAATTATTGCCTAGATAATCGGATACATTTATGGGCACCTTTCTCTGTACTATCTGGATAAATCCCCCTATATTTTTTGTTTCGGTTATTGTCCGGTAAACGATTCCTTGCCCCTTTGGTATTAAAAAGAAGGTAGCCCCCGCTTCTGCCGCCGCCTCGCCTTTCTCGAGTACGCCGCCAACGGGCCCTATACTTCCATCCGGGTTTATCATCCCGGTCATCACGACATCATTGCTTATGTTCCACCCCTCAAGCAGCGATATTGAAGCCACCGCCATAGCGCCGCCGGCAGATGCCCCTCCAACAATGGATGAGCGGGCATTAATGACAAAGGAAAAGTCGTATTGGGAAGCATCTATTCCATCTCTTTTTACGAGTTTAGATGCAACATCAACAGCAAGACGGGCAGAACCCTGCATATCAACCTCTGTCAGTGGGGAAGTAATGACATACACATTTCCGCTACCGTTCTGCATCGTGGCATTTATTTGGGTCAATACCCCTTTATATCCATCGCTGGTTTCTGTAACGGCGGGGGCAAAAATGGTAACATTCCTGTAATGCACCTCCTTACTCCACTCGCTAACCGGCATCGCACTCGCGACGGGAATGAGAGAAAATATCAACAGTAAACACAATATTTTATGCATCATACAGAAAGACGCATAGTGCGGTACAAAACTTAAACTTTTCCATACGACTGTCGAATTTTCTTTACTCTTTCCCATTGATGCCAAGTTGCGGAAGAATTTGTGCTGATGTTTGCACCTGACGGGAATACATGATGGCTATTGTATGTCCAACTCAAAAATTCTGATGAGCCGCCCCCCACCATTAAAGCAAAAAATTTATTTGTATGCGCTCCAAATCCATAATGGTGAAAAATCCATTCATCAAATGTCATATCAACCGGAATCCACCCATAACCAGGCATATAAATTTGTACCATCCTGTGAAATATATCGTCAACGTGAGGAACTCTTTCCCCAAGATATGTTCCCCCCTTATATCTCGCGGGAATACCGGCTGCTCTACAGAGCGCAATATAAGCAAAACAGTATTCTGAACACGAGCCATTTCCTCTTTCTAGTATTGTTGGTGCATCATCCCACCCTCCGGCCAATGCATAGTCGAGATGGTCAATAACATAGTCATGTAGTTTTATGGCTTTTATAAGGATATTTGTTTCGTTCGCAGCAACTTCATCTACAATGCTTTGAATGAGCGGATGGTAAATCTTATATTTTTCATCATCAGCAGTATATGCATAAAAAACATCTTCTGGTATATCCCCTTTCACAAGGGAAGACAAAAGAATATATCGAATATTGAAAATTTCTGCCTCTGCTGTCCATGAAAGCACTATCGTTTCTTTCGGATGTATAGTATAGGAATAGCAGGCAACTTTTTGTCCCCATCTGTCTCTTTTAAATTCATTCGGCTCTGGATTATATTCTATCTTTTTTATCTCCTGGTTTGCAAGTGATGGCGGAACCGCTAGATACGTAGTAATATTGATCGATGTATTTCTATTATTTACGATCTCTTCTTTATATTCAATGACAGTATCTCTTGCCCCCCATCTGAAAAATGGAATAAATGATGTTGCCCCTACAGCATTGCATGTGTTTTCTCCGTTTATACATACCTCTTTTTGCTGAAAAACAAAATCATTAGCAATAGGAAAACCCAATAGAAGGAAAAAATGAAGGGCAACAATTATTGCAACGTATCTTTTATATTTCATGGTGATTATATTACAAATTGATATTAAAAAATTTCTTAGTATGGTTACTAATTCGCTTAATTATCTGTGGCATTGCATGTGAAATTTTCAGCATTTTCAATATACCCGACGGTTAAAATTATTATTGGCGGGATTAAGCACATTCGCCAGAGTGAGGATAAAATTCTCTCTATACCATCAGCCCTTTCCGAACCATCTCAACACAGCAACAAAACGCTGTATAGTGGTGGCAATGCCAACAACGGCAAAATAAACCATAACCCACTGGAGAAATGAGCGATCAAAAATGGCTATGCCACAGCAAGACAGAAAGTACTGAATCGCAGGTGCAAAGATCAGGATTACAAGCCTGTCTGCCCTCCCCAGGAGACCGCCGTACTCCCTGCCGTAGCCGACTGCCTGCGCCTGAGTTCCCATATAACTGGTCAAAAGCATTCCAGAAATGGCTACGATGCCAACCAGAGGCGAGCACCATGGGGAAGATGCCAGCCCGCCAACGATGAAAACATCTGCAAACCTGTCAATTGAATGATCGATGAAATCACCCTTTGGCGTGGCTTTATTTTTCAATCGTGCCACTTTCCCGTCCAGGGCATCAAGAAATCCGTTCGCCAGAACCATAATCGATGCTACGACCAGAAGAAAATGATGCCAGTACGAAAAGTAAAGAGAGAGACCGGCAAAAAATGCAAAGATAAGGGATATATAAGTAAGAGTGTTCGGCTCGATATGTATCTTACGTGCTATCGGCTCAAAAAGCCAGTCAACATTTTTTCTATATCTACCCAGCATGTTCCATCAACCATTCGCTCCAATCAACTTTCCCAACTTTTCTATATACGAATCCCTTTGCTGCTATTTTAGTTATTTCCCTAGCAACATCTTCAGCTTTTCTGCCCGTGGTGTCTATCTCCATTACTCGCTTATCATGAAGCTCACATGCCTGCGAGAATATGATGTCCATCGCTTCTCCCTCCAGATTTTCAATTATCTTGCTCCTCTTCCATTTCTTTTTCTCCAGCCTTTTTTCGAGTTCATAGGGGTTGCACCTCAACACGATGACAAAATCAATATTCAATAAATGAGACAGATGCCCCTCAACAAACAAAATGCCTTCCTCCTTCACTTTCTTAAATGCATCGTTCATGGCGTCTGTATCCACGATCTTGCACTCCCTTTCTTCATCGTAACCAACAAAAAAATTTTCTGCCAGATTATTGGTGTCCTCGACAGTATATCCCATCCTGGCAAGGACAGAAGCAACAGATGTTTTTCCGGTGCCAGGAGTACCGGTAATCGCTATTTTCATTTAATCAATTCATGAAAACGGTAGGCATCGATGCCGTCGTGAAAGCAATAATGTATGTTCCTGTAATTCTTTTTGAATGCAATAACATCTTTTCTGACAGAATTTGCAGCTTCCCTATCCAAAAACACTCTTTTGAAAAAGGTGGCGATGGTTTCCATCTCCGCCTCCTTCATGCCCAGCCTCGTTAATTCCTGTACGCCAAGGCGTATGCCGGATGGATGCATCGGATGTTCATCTCCAGGAACCATATTCATGTTGGCAATGATTCCCGCCTTTTCCAGTTCTTCGGCAGCCCAACCGCCTTTCTTCTTCTCCACTTTGAATAGTATCTGATGAGATTCTGTGAACCCATAATTTGCCCCAAGAACATGGACTCCATTGTCATACAGCCCTTCCGCCAATTTTTTCGCATTCCTCACAATCTGTTCTGCATATGCCTTTCCAAATGCGAGATGCTCGGCAAAAGCAATGCCCTTTGCAGCCACATGATGAAGATGGTATGAGGAAGTCACCCCTGGAAAAACACCCCAGTCCAGATGCTTTATATATTTCTCCTCGTCCCTCGTCTTATCAGCAAGAATTATTCCCCCTTGAGGGCCAGGCAAAGTCTTGTGGGTAGAGCCGGTCATAACATCTGCCCCCTCTTTTAACGGCTGCTGGAATTTGCCGCCTGCTATGAGACCGAGAACGTGGGCAGCGTCGTATATGACTTTTGCCCCGGTTTCATGAGTCACCTCCGCAAGCTCCTTTAACGGCGTGGGAAAAAGAAACACGCTCTGACCAAATAAGGCAAGCGCAGGCTCAATCTCGCGAATGAGCTTGGCAGCACCATCAACATCTATGTTCATGCGCTCACCGTCAAATGGGTAAGTGTGCAGCTCCAAGCCTCTAAGTCCGGCAGCCCCCCACTTGCCGAAGGAGATGTGAGCACCGCTGGCAGTGTCCAGCACTGTTACGCTGTCGCCCGGCTTGGTTAGAGCTTTAAAAACAGCCATGTTTGCCACTGTGCCGGAGGTAGGACGGATATCCGCATATTTGCACTCAAACAATTTTTTAGCAAGCTCAATGCCCTTTTTTTCAACCTCGTCAAACCATTCGCATCCCTGGTAATAGCGGTTGCCCGGCGTTCCCTCAGCATAGCGTCCATGAAAATCCGTAACCAGCATTTCCTGACACATGGGCGATAATACGTTTTCAGATGCAATCATGGGCAAACAATCTCCGAACATCTGGTTATTCTTGATTGCCATTTCACGCACAAAATTTGCTTCTTCTTCCCAGTTCATAAAAAACGAATAAAACACGGAAATAAAAAGATAGTGGGAAAGAAAATCAAAATGGATTCATAAATTGAATATTGTCACATTTATTTCATCACTTGCCTCATTTCCTTTGTTATCATAAGTAATAACTTTAATTTCATGCGTTCCTATTGCAAATTCATCCCAGAGCCATTCATATGGCACCTGCGTATCGCTACTTTTTAATTCATCATCAATGTAGAATTCAATCTTATTCCCGCTTGTATTTGCCTCGATAATTATTTTCCCGATGATAATAGCTTTGTCTGAGTTTATTGCCATTATTTCCCTGTTCATGAAATAAATTTTTCCTGCATCTGGCTTATATATTTCAATGCTAACTTCCTCTAAATAGTAATTTTTTAGAATTTCTTCAGCAGGTTTCCCATAGGGTGTATATCCCTTGTCATTTGTTCCTCCTGTTAAATTGGGATACCACATCCACCAGTATATGCCAGAAAACCATTCCTTACCATAAAACGCATGTAGTGCTGCTTCATAGCAATCCGCTTGTTCCTGTAAATCTAAGATATCAACACGCCACCAGTTCCATGGATCTTTATTACATCCATTAATACTACGGTATCCTATCTCTGTGAAAGTTATATTTTTATTTGTTGTATTGTGCACTTCCTCAATTTCTTTTTCCCATCGTTTCCATGCCTCGATTAACTCTTCAATACTTGGATTATTCTTCTCTGTCAGCCAAAAATATGCGTCAATGCCTATGAAATCCAAGGCGTGCCAGAATGAAATATTCTGATAATTATCCCAATTTGCAGCATAAGTTATTGGACCAGAAAAATTTTCTCTTATTGCATATATAATATCAAGCCATTCTTTACGATGCACAGTTTTAACAAATTCACAGCCAATGCAAAATTGTCCAACACCATGGCTTTCAGCTAGTTGGGCGTAGGAACATATAAAGTTTTTATAACTGCCGAACCATTCTTTCCAATCTGCTTCATTATCAAACCATATTTCTTCTCGCCATTCACCGCTATGTAAATCAACATGTGGTTTCAACATTACTTCCATACCCAATGAATGAATAGTTTCAATGGCATGGATAATAGATTCATCGCTTGGCGTGCTATCATTGTCCCTAAATATATGCGTTGAGTGCTCATTCTCCTGATACCCCGTTACTATCAATGAAATCCATTCAGTACCAGTGCTTTTCAAATTCTCTAACGAAATATCTGACTCTTCATGGAGATAACTACTATTCCACCATGCTGCGTAGGACATCCCTTTTTGGAAGGTAAAAAACGGATGAATGGTTTTGATAAAAATATCAAGTTTTCCATATCGGCTTGACTCAAATGCAATTTTTTTTCCATCTGGTGACCAAGATGGAGCTCCATCATATGTTGGATTGTATGTCACTCTAGTAATGCGGGATCCATTCACGTTTATTGTATAAATCTCCGCTTCTTCCAAACCACCATAGTTAGAGGAATAAACAATCTTTTTACCATCTGGTGACCATGATGGATCAGTATCTTCTGCCGGATCATTTGTTACATCACTTAGATTTGAGCCATCTGCATCCATCACCCATATATCCCAGTTCCCGGTGCGATTGGATTGAAAAACGATTTTATCACCATCTGGAGACCAATTTGGTTCCCAATCATTAGCGGGGTCATTGGTTAATTGGACTATATCTGTTCCATCGGATCTTATTTTATAGATTTCCCAGTTTCCATTTCTATCTGATTGAAAGACCAGCCATTTTCCATCTGGAGACCACGTGGGCTCCCAATCATTTGCAGGATTGTTAGTAACTCGTTGCAAATCGCTTCCATCAGGTTTCATCGTCCATATCTCGTCGTTATCGATACGATCTGAAGAAAAACATATTCTATCATTACCTGGACACCAACAACTGCCAGGCATATTAACGTTATCTGAATCAGTATCATTAGTTAAATGCCTTTTATCTGAGCCATCTGCATTCATCAGCCAGATATTGAAATTATCGTCTTTGCTATATCTTCCAGAAAAAACAATTTCTGTTCCATCTGGAGACCAAGCTGGATTCTGTTTTATTGTTGGGAGAGTTTGAACATCAACCTTATTTGCTGTCGCTAAAGATATTAAGGTAATCCAAATGACTAATACCCCTAATCTCTTCATACTCATATTCATTGTTAGCCAACATTGAGGATTAGAACGTCTATTTTATTACTGGCACTGTTACCTGCATCGTCATAAGCAATAACTTTTATTTCATGCGTTCCTATTGCAAATTCATCCCAGAGCCATTCATATGGCGTCTGCGCATCGCTGCTTTTTAATTCATCATCAATGTAAAACTCAACTTTATCTATTTCACTCTCGCCGTGAGCATCTACTTTGATAGTTATTTTCCCGATGATTATTATTCTGTTCGAGTACAACGGCATGATTTCTCTATCTGCAAGATAAATTTTTCCTGCCCGTGGTTTAACAACGCTTGCATACAGGACAGTCTCATTCGTTTCATACACCATACAGCACTGGGTGTGAAGATCAAAAGAAATTATGGTCTCGTTGCCACGGTGAGTGATCTCCGGGCTGCTCCAATCGCCCATGAAATTCAGAAGAGATGCATCAGCAACATTATCATGAACGGTCACCCGTATATGCTGTGTTTCCGGAACAGCATTGCCATTTTCTATTCCCTTAAAATTGAGCATCCTGAGCATATTTTCATTCCCGTCAATATATGGGATAACTATGGTATCCCCGTTGATTTCAAACGAAACGAAGATATCTATCTTTTCAGTCAACTGCATAAATCTGTCCCTCCAGTACTCTGCCTCCCCTTCATCCCCATACTCGCCCCATTGTGCTGCGGCCCACATGTAATGTCTTCCAATTGGTGTAATAATGAAGATGCATTTTCCGCTACCATATTCATTTTCGTATATTTCACTGTACTCCACTTCATCAAAATACTTGCATCCCTGGTAGTATCTTTGCCCCGGAGTGCCTTCAGCATATCTTCCATGAAAATCCGTAATCAGCATTTCCTGGCACATCGGGGAAAGAATGTTTTCCGATGCGATCATTGGCAGGCATTCGCCAAAGAATTCATTATTCTTGATCGCCATATCGCGCACAAAATTTGCCTCTTCTTCAAGATTCATAACACAGGAATGAAAAAGGAAAATAAAAAGATAGTGGAAAGGTTAGATGTAGTTATGGAGGAAAATCAGATGATATGTCAGTTGGATAGGTAAGAGTACCTGCCAAAAATTCATGTCCGCTAATGCCTGTTCTTCTAAATCAGAAGGAGTAACATATTTTTGCCTTTTTTTCGTTTCGGTGATATGACAATTGAAAGTGCGAAAATAATAGCAGATACGATCACAATTGAAGCACCAATTGGAAAGTCGGTAATCAATGATACCCAGAAACCCGCCAGACAACTTACTATCCCGATAAGCGGGGAAAAGATGATAATCTTTTTGAAATCGAAAAAGAATTGGTATGTGGATGAAGTTGGATTTACGATTAATGCGAAGACGAGGAGACCACCAACTAGACGCAGTGACAATGAGACTGCAAACCCTGTAAAAAAGAGAATCGCAAAGTAAAACGCCCTTGTGTTGATTCCAGATGCTTCGGCCAATTTTCGGTTAAACATCACGGAGAGAATTTCCTTGTAAAACACAACTATGAATAAAATCAATGTAAAGGAAAGTATCCCTAAAAATATCAAATCGTTGTAGGTAACTGCGAAGATACTTCCCCAAAGAATGCGTAATGCGGTACCACTTGCCGCCTGCCCTGGAATGAGATTCAGAAAGATAAATGCCAAGGCAATCGTAACCGAGAACAGAAAACCGATGATGATGTTGCTGTCCAATTTTGCCTTCTCTGCGAGCGGTCCTATGACAAGTGCGGTTCCAAATGAAAAAAGAATCGCACTCAACAGTGGATCGATTGACATCATAATCCCAAATGCTGCCCCAGCAAATGCCGCATGAGACATGCAGTATCCAATTGATGAAAGGTTCATCCGAACCACAAAAGTTCCCACGGTAGAACAGACAAACCCTGCAAGAATAGAGCCAAGAATTGATGTTATCAGAAGCATCGTGGGAAGTTCGATCATGCTCCCTCGCGAAAAATTTTGGACATCGTATCAGATGTGAGACTATCCTCTCTTTTTCCATCTTTGATGATTCTTCCCCTATCTAAAACCACAACACGTGAACATCTTTTAGGGATGGATTGAATGTCGTGGGATACCATAACAATGGTGATCCCCTGCTCGTCGTGTATTTTGGTGATCAACTTCCCCATCTGCTTTCGTGCCGAGAGATCTAAATTTGAGAATGGTTCATCCAAAAGGAAAAGTTTGGGTTCCTGTGAAAGAGCGCGAGCCAAAAGTATCTTCTGGAATTCTCCCCCAGATAACTTTCCTATCGGCCTTAGAACAAATGATTTCATACCCACAAGTTTCATATTTGAGTAAACAATTTTCCAGTCGCGATTAGTTGGAAAACAAAATAATCCTATTTTTCCCGCACGTCCGGTCATAACAATATCTTTAGATAAAAACGGAGCAAGAGGATCAATTTCAAAATTTTGTATAACATAACCAACGTTCTTCCGAATCTCCGTTTTATGCTTTTTGATTTCCTTTCCAAAGACGTAGCCAACTCCAGATATATATGGAAGAATGCCGTTTATCGTTTCCAATAATGTGGTTTTTCCAGCGCCGTTTGGTCCGATAATAGAAACAAATTCCCCTTGTTTTACGGTAAAATCGATGTCATAGATAGCAGGTATTCTTTCCCCTTCGTAGATTGTAGTGATATTCTGGAGTTCGATGATATTCTTAGCTGAGTCCATGTTTATCATCTCACGTGAGGTCATCGCTCTCATAATACATTCGGTATAAATTTCCAGGGTACCTGCCTTTTGTACTTTTCGTACCCCTTTCCAAATTGTTGTTCCAAAAGTTTCTCCTCTTTTATAGCAGCCAAGTAAGTCAAAACGGTGAAGATGACTGCTGGAATCAGCATCCACGCAACACCAAAACCGAATGCAAATCCAAAATATATAAGAACCAATCCCAAGTATCCTGGATGTCTCGCCTTTGAATATAGGCCAGAGGATACAAGTCTCTCAATCTCCGTCGAGTGCTGATGTGGGTGAATGCCATATTTTCTCAGTTCTTTATGAGAATATCCTAAATGGATAACGTGCCCAATTACCAGCAAAATAATTCCAAAAATGTTTGATAATGGATAGAAGGGAAGCCTTAGCCAGGAAAATATGATTCCTAATGTTCCTCCGCCAATTAATATTGGAAATTTGATAGTCGCACCTATAATAAATTTCGCTGAGAGATATCTGTCCAGCAAACTGTCTTTTTTCATATTACTTCACCGTGCTGTCAAATGATGCTTCGACAATTTCAGACAACTCAATATCAAACAATTCATTATCTGGTCTTTGATAGAGTTTTTCAGAAAAACCGATCATATTTTTCTCTGTGACGGTTGTATCGATATCATTTTTGACGGCAGATTTTAATGATATCTCGATGGATTTGCCAGATTTATTGATGAAGCGAGCTTTTGTGATACCATCAGAATGAACGGTGATATTTCCTTTTCCCAACGTACAGCCAGATGCAAGCTGGAGCCCATCGATGATGCATGAAAGAGGAGGTGTTGTACCATTCCATACTATTGCCCGTTTTGTAAATGGGTCTTCTCCTAACATGCGGTTTGCCAGTTTTCCCATCCTATACCCAATGACAGCATAGGGGCCGAGATGCCCGTGAAATCGTTTTATTTGTTTAAGTTCTTCGTTCATACCACCACTTATCCTTATTTTTTCCTGTACAAAATGAATAGAATGACGGCAATAGCCCCCAATGTAAAAGCTCCCGAGAGAGATATATTTCTTTGAAGTTCCAATGAGGAAATATCCCTTTCTAGATGGACAATTTCTCCCTGTTTGTAGTCAAAGGTTGAAATGCCATTCACGATCTGCTCGGTATTGTAAGTTATCATATCTATGTAGGAATCAGTCCCTGAGATCGCGCCGGGAAAGTTCGTAAAGATTACGTGGGTTGCTCCAGATTCTGAGGCGATACGGGCCCCGAAGTCTGTTCCACTTTGGAGATTATCGATTATGGCACAGACGCCTTCACTCTGCGCGGCATTTGATACGTTGAGCATATCCAGAGTTGAAAGGCGTTCTGGAGGGGCATAGGAGCAAACGACATTCAATCCAAGCCATGTGGCAAACTCACTTTGCCATTGCATACAGATCACCTTCCTACCTTGGTATCCCTCATTCGTTATCATATTTTTGAGTTGTTCAGCAGTTTCATTAATAAGAGATACGTATTCTTGTGAGTTCGCCTGAAGCGTATCGTTTAATTCAGGAATGATGATTGACAACCCGGTTGTCAGTTTTTCCACATATTCTTTTGCTCCTGATGGAATATTCCATTCACCCAGGTGCGAACATCTGATCTCTTTATAATCCGTGTTTCCAGATGATTCTAACAGATCGTCGAGCCATGGTTCCCACCCCAATGAGATGATGATATCTGCTGAAGTAATAAGGGCAACATCGCTGGGGCTCGTATCAAAATGTGCTGGACAAACACCAGCAGGCATGATATATTCAACGGTGATATTGGTGGTATTCTCCAATAGGTATTCGGTAAAATCGGCAAGCATTGAATTGGTGCATACGATGTTAATTCCTGATTCATCTGCTTGGATGGGTGGTGCATTACAAACGAGCGCCGCAAATATCACTATCCCTACTACTACGCTTTTCTTTCCTTTCAATTGGTTCATTTTTTCACCCATATCGTAGCAACTTTTTAATTTTCGTAATATTATAATACGATAAGAGTATAAAAGATTTTGGTAGCAAAATTTTTATATTCGTAGCACGATTATCTTATGGAAGTGCTACTATGACAGTAGAAAGAGCAGGGGTGTCATTCGAGCCAGGACTGTTGGCAAAATTTGATGCGTTGATAAAAGCGAAGGGATATGGTAATAGATCCGAAGCTATTAGAGATTTGGTACGAAAATCTCTTATTGAATCGGAAATTAAGGCTGAAAAAGGCGATGTTATCGGGACACTTACAATCATTTATAACCATGATGTAAGCGATGTTACTAATCGTTTGCAACACCTTCAACATCATCATCTTTCTGAAATTATCTCTACCACCCACATTCATATTGATGAACATACCTGTCTTGAAGTGTTAGTGGTTCGTGGAAAAGCTAATATTGTAAGAAGGTTAGCAAATAACATAAAAGCCATAAAAGGCGTGAAACATGGTGAATTGGTTATAACAAAAACTCCATTTTGAGCGCTCGCAACTCTGCATCGCTACCGCCCTCATCCAATTTTCTCTTTTTTAGAGATTGAATATCCAAATTTCTTGTTCATCACTTGCCTCATTACCCATACTATCATACGCCATTACCTTTATTTCATGCCTTCCAAATGCAAATTCATTCCATATCCATTCATATGGCTCATCATAATCAACAAATTTTAATTCATCATCGATGTAGAACTCCACCTTTTCTATCCCCTCAATACTGTATGCCTCTGCCTGTATCGTTATTTTTCCAATTATAATTGCCTTATCTGAATTCGTCACCATAATTTCTCTGTCCATGAAATAGATTCCTCCTCTCTCTGGTCTGCCGATACTTGCATACAGAGCACTCCCGTTTAATGAATAGGTAAGACAGCATTGAGTGTATATGGTAAAATTGACGACGGTTGCATTTCCATCCTTTCTTACCTCCACATCTCTCATCTCGCCAAAGAAATCCAGCACTTCTACTTCATTTGCATCATCATATATTTTTATCTCGACTTCCTGCTCTTTTGGCACCGCGTTTCCTAACTTTATGTTATTCAAATTGAGTATTCTAAACATTTTTTCATTTCCCTTTTCATAAGGAATTACAACAGCGTCTCCATTTACTTCAAATGGAAGGGAGGTATTTGCCTCGACCACCATTTCAAGCAATTTCTCTCTCCAGTACTCAGCCTCATTTTTGTTTCCATAATTTGCCCACGGTTGTGACGCCCAGTAATAGTACCTGCCTATGGGGGTTACCATGAAAATTGATTTGCCCTTCCCATATTCATTGACACATATTTCTTCACTCCCAGTATTATTTACGCTTACCCCGAAAACATCTTGAAGGAGGAAGTCGTTCCATTTCATCCCATACTCATTGTAGAGTGAGGTCTCATTTATAGAAATGATCGTTCCGCCATTTGCTACATACTGTCGTATAAGTTCAGTTTGCTCATCTGTCATGCATGCAGCATCCGGTAAAATTACGGCTTCATAGCCATCCAGAGTGTCCAAATCCCCCTCGTTTATTACCTTAAAAGGTATATTTGACTCCATGAGCATCATTGCTATACCTAAAAATTCATCATGATATGCGTATCCTTCCCAGCTTCCTTTATCTAAAAAATCCAAGGTTTGCTGTGAAAATAGTAAAGCGATATTTGACATGTTACTCCATCCGTAAAAGTAATCAGCATGCTCGCTCAGCCATTCAAAAAAATCATGCATAAACTGCTCATCAACTATCTCTGCCATTCCAATATCGCCCGAAGTGTAGTAGTTGTAACCCATTGTCAAAACTAAAAACCTTATTGCAGGATTTGTGGTTGCCACGGGAGAAGTCATTGGAAAATGTTATGATAGGAATAGGAATGTTGAATTCTGTGATTTCCTTACATACGCAGATGATAAATTTGGAACGTTTGAAAAAGCACATATCATTGCAGATAACTACGGGACGTATATGCATATGAACACATGTCTTCATGTTGCTAAATTGTGTGACATTGAAGTTTCCGAAGAAGAACTCGAAACAAAAGAGCAGAGAATCGAATTCCTGGAAAGAGAAGACAAAAGGATGGTATTCCATTTTCTGCCGACGCATGCTTCATGGCTGAACCAGATAGAAATCTGGTTCAATATTTTGGAGAAGAAAGCTATAAGAAATGGTGATTTTTCTGGTACTGATGATCTGGTCAGCAAGATCATGAAATACATGGAACTTGAATGGAATCCAAAAGCACATCCATTTCAGTGGACATACAAGGGAAAAGTATGTTGCGCATAATTACGGAAACGAACTTAGAAAATCCTCTACTAGATTGCTCACACTAACATTGCCTACTGGACGCCAGGTTATGACGCACTTCATCCAATGTAGTGCTTTACATACCGCTCCAACATACAACATTACTGTTGCAGTTGGGTATATGCTACATGGCTTTCTGATTTTACCATGACAGGACTTTCACCTGCAAGCTTGTATCAGCTTAGCTGGGCACACTAGCTACCGCTACTTATAGTATTCATTCCTTCAGATCTCCTGTCGTGCCGTTGAGGGGCAGACCTTATGGTCTGCCACGCACGACAGATGTACAATGGTTAATAAGTTAAAAGATGTGAGACGGCCTCTCATCTGCGGGTCTTACGCTACGCTACAGACCACGCAGTATTCCCGGCCTAACTGGATAAGAATCCCGCAAAACTATTTTTAAGACGTTCACTTTTCTGTTCATGCTCGTAAGAATAGCTTCGATCCATGATGCGGAGAAAATAACTCAAAACAACGTTATGCTCGCTAAGGAATCAGAAAATATAAGAAAGCCCTGGAAGGTGTTAAGACATTGATCGGAAACAGGGAAAAAGGTTTTTATTTGGTTGCAGAGCACAATAATGCCATAGTGGGGCAGGTTATGGTAACATATGAATGGAGTGATTGGAGAGGAATAGATATGTGGTGGTTGCAGAGCGTGTATGTTGAAAAAGAATGGAGGAGAAAAGGCATAATGAAAAAACTGCTGGAGGAACTTAAGAGAATGGCTTACAACAACAATGTTTTTGCCCTGCGTTTATATGTTTACAATGATAATCATAATGCCATACATGCATACGAAAAAGTTGGGATGAAATGGTTGCCGTACCAAATATTTTTGCTGGAACTCTGAATTTTTGATGCTCTGCAGTTTTTCAATGTGCACTTGCTTCATACTGCAAAAACCGAAAATTGACAATAATATTTTTATATGCGCCCTGAATAAGACGACAAAAAAGAGAGGATAACATGGTTTCAAATTATTTTGAGGATTATACAAAATTTACGTGCTCAAGTGATGATTTCGATAATGCGGACGGTGTTGTATTCGGTATTCCTTATGATAAAACCATCTGTTTTAAACCCGGGGCAAGGTTGGGTCCCAAAGCAATAAGGGAGGCATCCTGGGGATTGGAAACATACAGCCCGTTGCTAAAAAAAGACTTATTGAATTGTAATTTCTGCGATATGCAGGATATTTCATTATTTGGCAATACAGAGGAGATATTCAGAAATATAACTACTGTTTCAAAAAAGATTGTCAAACATGATAAAAAAATCATTGCACTTGGAGGAGAACATTCAATAACGTACCCGATTGTTAAGGGAATAAAAGATGTTCTCGGCGATCTGGCTGTTTTACATTTTGATGCCCACTGCGATTTGAGGGACGAATACCTGGGAGATGAGCTTTCCCATGCGTGTGTTATGAGGAGATGTTACGAGATAACAAAAAACATTTACCAGTTTGGAATAAGGAGCGGAGACAACGATGAATGGAATTTTTCAAAAAATACAAAATTATCTCTGGAGTTGATGAACAAAGAGGATGTAAAGGAAATGGGAAGGCTGCATAAACCTCTGTATGTAACGATAGATATAGACGTCATTGACCCAGCATTTGCTCCGGGGGTTGGGACGCCCGAACCCTGCGGATTTTCGACAAAAGAGTTATTAAATTCATTGTATGGCCTAAAAGAACTGAGAGATGATATCATAGGTTTTGATGTTGTTGAATTTTCTCCTGTTTACGATGTAGATGGAATAACATCAGTAGCTGCAGCAAAAATCGTCAGGGAGATGATTTTAATGATTTTGGGATAATATATTTTGCATATCTGCTCGTACAGAGAGATAAAATGTGCCTCCGTTGGCAACACAAAATGCATCTAGAGCCAAAAATCAGGCGGTATGCCCTTCGTGAACGCTATGGATAGCTTGCAGTCATCACAGATGCCATCGGGATTGGTTGTCTCGTTCACGCCACAGATGCAACAAATGACCTTTTCCATCCAATTTCAAACGTTTATAGATTAAAAAAGTTTCTAAAGAATGGGAAGGGAGAAAGGAGGGGGAGGAAAAAAAAGTAACCCTCCTTCCTGAACATCAGCATCTCAGGCCCACATGTGCCCACAAAAGGGCGCTTTATTTACACGCAGGCTTAATCCCTGTTATCAAACAATAAACTCCTGCGGGTATATAAGCAAGGGGAGGGGTTATGTCTATTTAAAAAGTTTACTGAAATTGGTAGAGGGAATGCTTTGAAAAAGTAGTCAAAAAATGAAAAAAGCCATAAGCAGACCGGAAAAATGATTTGAGAAATGATCTGCAGGATTCAACAAAATTTTGAATACGCCTTCCCACTTTTTTATTTACCTT
>JAYEJS010000163.1 GCA_034660695.1 Candidatus Thermoplasmatota archaeon
AGCAGAGAGTTAGTTTTCTAGATTACATAGAAGATATATTCTCCAAACGATACGCCATGCCAAGACTATCTGCACTAATCTTGGAAAAAGCGAAGGAAAATCCCACAATTTATTGAACAAGTTCAAATTGATTGAATGGCATCTCCTCTTTAATCTCTCTTTTCTTATTCCTCCATTTTCATTCCACCTCTATCATTACTTTTTCCGGTGGGCCCTTTACAAAAATATCTATCCTCTGTTTTTCCTTTGCATTCATGTTTTTAATAAGAAATGTTGCCTTTCTATCATTTATCATTCCATCTTTCACCAGCTTCACTTTTTCCAGCTGATATATTTTCCATCCTTTTATTATGCTTGGAGAAAAATCTGTCTTGACAATTGCATCCTTTCTTCTCCCGTCATTATACACGAATACTACAAACACCCTGCTTTCATCATCGTATTTCCACTTAGGCAATTCGAATGGGGGTTTGAACATGCTGTCTTCATCTGCTTCGGGCATCAACATTTCTCTGTTTTTAAAGCGATACTCGAATACATGCATCTGAACCATGGTATGTGAGATAACAAAATCTTTAAATATTTATGTTTGCTTGACCAAACAATGTTTGGTGAGCGAAACATGACCGACTCAAAGTATCTGAAGGAAGTATACCGTGCATATGAAAAAGGCGTACCGCTTGTGGGGCCTACATATCTTGGAAAAGTGGTTGGAGTGAATAAAGCCACAGCATATCAGTCCCTCCAAAAACTTGCAAGAATGAATTACGGTACCTATATAAAAAATAAAGGTTTTGTAGTAAATAATAGGGGCAAAGAAAATGCCAGAATCCTGATAAGGCGCCATAGACTGCTGGAATGCTTAATTGTTGATACTCTCGGCTTGTCCCCTTGTGAAGCATGTCGGGAAGCAGGCAATATTGATACTTTTATGGGGAAACATTTCGATATGGCACTTGAAAGGAAATACAGTGATCGCCATCTATGTCCATGCGGCAATGAGATTCCTTCGAGGTAGTGGAAAATGATGAAGCAAATACTCAGTGAACTCGAAAAGCATGCCCCATTCACTGCTTCTGGGGCACTTACAGGGATTATTATAATGGTTATACTGTTTCTTGCTAATCCCTTTTTCCATGTTTCCGAAGTTTCATCAACTATTTTTTACATATTGCACCCGACCCATGTGGCCTTAAGTGCAATTGTGACTACGGCAATATATAAATTGTACAGGCCTGATTGCAGGATTTCAACTGCGGTTGTAATCGGTTACATCGGCTCAATTGGAATTGCCACACTGAGTGATTCAATAATTCCTTTTATGGGCGAATTCCTGCTCAATTTCCCGAACAGGGGCGTTCATATAGGTTTCATTGAAGAGCCGTTGCTAACAAATCCTGCAGCATTTTTGGGCATCGCAATAGGTTTCTTAAGGCCGGCAACTAAATTCCCGCATTCCGGGCACGTGTTGATCAGCACATGGGCATCATTATTTCATATTATAATGGCAATGGGCCAAACTGTAAACTGGATTACGGCTGTTGCTATCTTCATATTCCTATTTCTGGCGGTCTGGGTACCCTGCTGTACGAGTGATATAGTATTTCCCCTTTTATTTATCCGGCGGGAGGAAAGCGGGTGAAAAAGTAAATAAGATATTTTCAAGTGGTTACAGATTATGAGGGTTAATTCTCACTTTTTTGGGCTTTATGTCATATATAATAATGTATCCGATTCCTGCCGAAAGCCAACTGATAGTTAGGCCGAAGAATCGTTGAATGCCCTAAAAGCAGATAGAACAACCCTATTAGCAACTTCCATGTATTTTATCATAATTTCCGTCATATGCAATACTCTCCTGGAATTTTTGGGAAGAGAGTTGCATGCCTTATATCCTTTAATCCGCAAATGAATCTCGTAAGTCTTTCTAACCCGATTCCAAAACCAGCAGATGGATGGATTCCTTTCTTAGCTATTTCAAGGTAAGGTAAAAAGGCGGATATATTCAATCCGCTTATTTTCATTCTCTCCCTTATCTTATTATACTCATATTCCCTCTCGCCACCAGAAAGCCCTTCTCCACATCCTTCGGGATATACCATATCCATATCTCTTAACAATCCTGGTTTATCTTCAAACTCTCTATCATAAAACTCTCTATTCCATATTGGAAAATCTGTAATCCAGAAAGGTTCCATTAATTCATTTGAGAGGACTATCTCGAATTCATTTCCATACCTTTTATACGCCTGATCGAATGTTATCCTTTTGAACGGTCTGGATGGAATTTTTAACTTTCTTTCTAACTCTTTCAATTCTTCTTTGCAAGATTTCTTTGTGTCTTTTATAACATGAATCAGCAATTTCTCTGCCAATTCTATCATATCGTCCCGCGAGGCATGCCTTACTTCCAGATCCAACTGTGTGAATTCAACAAGATGTCTTCTCGTTTCCTTTTTTTCGCCTGTCTCAAGCCTTATGTTTGGGGAAAATGAAAAAATTTTTTCGAATGCAAGTAAAGCTAATTGTTTATGCAGAATCATACTCTTTGTTATGGCATAAGCATGTCCGTAGTATGTTATCTTTCCATCTAATATTCCGTGATTGAGAGGATCTGTAATGGGGGAGATTATCACCGGGGAAATTTCAACAAATCCCTCATTTCTCAAAAAATTTGCCGTTATTTCCCTTATCCTGCTTTTTATATCTATTATGGGCACTATTCTATCAGAGGCAAATCTCCTGTAGCATTCATCAGCGACTTTTTTAACTAAAATTTCTTGCAAAATTTGCTCACACATGCCAAAATATTCTGTAAATATATTTAAGCATTATGCCAAATTTTATGTCAAAATGCTAAATTTTAGACAAATTTTAAATAATTTTTTGTCATTTTGTTTTTAATGTTGGATGAAAAGGATAGAATAATCATTGAAGAATTGAAGAAAGATGCCAAGCAACCCATAATGAAACTTTCAAGGAAAGTAGGCCTACCGAGGACGACAGTTGGCGAAAGAATACGTAAACTAATTGATAAAAAGATAATCAAAAAATTTACAGTCATGCTTGACTATGAAAAAGTTGGCTTGCCCATAACAACCTTTATTCTTGTTTCCTTTCTCCCAAATCCTGAAATATCTCAGAGGGAACTGGCAAAAAGAATTTCAAAAATGGAAAATGTGTGGGAGGTATACATAGTCTCGGGAGAATGGGATTTGATAGTGAAGGTAAGGGGAAAAAGCATGGAAGAAATCGGCCAGCTTATTATCGATAAGTTGAGGGCAATAAAAGGGGTTGGAAAGACCGTAACGTGTACCTGTTTCACTACCGTAACCGAAAATATTTAGAATACGAAAGGGATAAGGGCACAACAGCCCCGTAGTGTAGAGGCCAATCATGCGAGGCCCTGGACCTTGCGACCCAGGTTCGAATCCTGGCGGGGCTATATCTTATAGCAAATATCATTCTCTTCCTGCCTGTTACAAATTTGTGTCTCATATGCTCTCCAATTTTTTGCCGTATATTGCTTCGTTTCCCAGCTTATCCTCTATGCGCATAAGCCTGTTATATTTCTCCGTTCTCTCCGCCCTGCACG
>JAYEJS010000164.1 GCA_034660695.1 Candidatus Thermoplasmatota archaeon
AGTTGTTTCCGAGATAGTTGTTTCCGAGATAGTTGCAGCGTAGCCACCGATAGTAGCCGCCAAATCGGCATATCCTGGATGTCCCGTCACAGATTGCACTGTAAAGTTTACTGTTAAGTTACCAGTACCAGTATCATTATAGTGTCCCGTTTGTTTCAGTGCTATTGCTACGTTTGTTCCACCACCACCACCACCGAATCCGCTCACCCATACATAGATGGTTGCTGCCAGTACGACGGTTATTGCCACCATCAGTATTACTGCTATGATGGGGCTGACACCCGTCACGTCCTTCCACATTTTCCCTATTTTTTTACTTATTTTTTGTTTGGTCATTTTTATCCCAATTTCTATATAGAACAGGATATATATAAAACTTTCCATTTTTGCTGATATATTGCTGATATATCACTATCAAAATGCTAACACAATGTTATTATGAGATGGAAAAAAAAGAAAAAATGAGAAAAAGGGTTGCGGGGTGATACAACATGAAAACCAATGGGATGCAAAGGTACCACCGATTTTTCAAATTTTTTCCCGCAACCCAGTCTATTAATACCATCGAATATTTAATTCTTATCCAAAATAAGGCTACATCTAAATGGGTAAGAAATTTTTAAATACTAAAATTGATTAATAAGATGGGTTGCAGGATTCATTATGTTGGGAAAGTGTTTTACATCCCCTTTCCCGTCATTTGGTGTCACCCCTGCAACCCCACCTCTTTTGTTTTGTTGCTTTGGTCTGAAAGTCGGAATTCGTCCTTGATGCTTTTTCGGGAGATATTGAATGGCTGAATCTGTGATAAAGTATTTAACATGCTTTTGAATTAATTAAATATGCAGAAGTTGGTCGACCATAGCCTTCATAAAATCCGTGAAGTGCTTTCACAGAAAGCCGTATTTTGTCTATGTATTATGAACTATAAGGATTCTGCCAAATTTTTGGACAAGTCTGGAGATGAAAAAATGATTGCGCATATAACAGAGTTATATGAAATTGGCATGTTCGGAGTAATTCATTTTTGGAAAATATGATAACAGTTTATATACCCGTGGGTTCATATATTTTTTATTAAAATGCCAGATATACGTACTGATCGAGGTATAAATATGAAAGAAAGAATAGAAGAAAAAAAGCACCAATTAATCAAGTTAACATCAGATTTTTGTGATAAATACCTTGATAATGAATACAGTAATTTGTCTAAAAAATTGATATTAAAAATGTCTAGAAAAAGATATGTTCCTTTCACGACCGGAAGAATAGAAATATGGGCGGCAGCAGTAATATATTCGTTAGGCCAGATCAATTTTCTTTTTGATAAATCGTTTAAACCATATGTGTCTCCAAAAGACATTTGTAATTGTTTTGGGACAAATCAAAGCACAGTATCACAAAAAGCAAAATATATTCGAGATATATTTAAAATGAAGTACTGGGATGATGAATTTTCAACCAATAAAATGAAAGAGGATAATCCA
This sequence comes from Candidatus Thermoplasmatota archaeon, assembly GCA_034660695.1. Taxonomy (NCBI): domain Archaea; kingdom Methanobacteriati; phylum Thermoplasmatota; species Thermoplasmatota archaeon. The sequence continues at coordinate 1,488 of JAYEJS010000164.1, forward strand.
TTTTCAAAATTAGTAATGTTGAAGAGCGGCTTAATTGTAGACATAGATACTCTTGCATCAATAACGAATAAAGCGATAAGTAATAGAGAAAGAAATGATTTAAATGATGAATCAACAGAAGAAGTGACAAATAAAAAATCAAGTCAAAAAAATAATAAACAAAAATGCCTAAATGATTATTAATTGACTTTGATATCCGAATATGCCAACTCTGCGGTTGCTTTGCAACCTTGCTCGCCTTCGTCGGTCATATAACAAATGCATATCTGGCTGCGGTGCTTCGCACCTTTGCCCAAATCCTCGCTACGCTCGGGTTTCGGATATACGTCAGCCGTTAGGCGAAATTGCGAGATTGCTGTAATAAATAATGGGATAACCTAGAATACGACAGAAGTTTTATGTATCACATAGCGAATTACATTGTAGGGGATTAAAATGAATGATGAGTGTGCAAAAAAAAATTACGAGTTTTACATTAACTCAAATTTGAATGAGTATGCAGGGAAATGGATTGCTATAATTGATAAAAAGATAGTCGCAATTGGTGAACGAGCTGATGACGTTATAAACAAAGTAAAGACAAAACACCCTGCCAAGAAATATTTATTATCAAAAGTACCAGAACCAGGACTTTTAGTTTTAGGTGGTAGGTATGATTGTTTATAAATATAGAAATGAAGTGGGCAAGATTAGAGAGACAATCAAACGACCCGTAGCGGATATTGAGATAGATGTAATAAAGAACGCAGAAATAGGATGGGCTTTAGTGGAAGGTGTCCCTCTTCTCCTTGGAAGACATACAATATTTGATAAATTCAATATAACATTTAAGGAAAACAATGGAGAGATCGTATTTGAACCACTTTTATAATACATGCAATCTCGCAACCATATATGGGTGAGGAAAATGAAATTATCTAATGAAGATGTTGAGCTGTTTTATAGACTGTACCATCCATTACTTGTTCATGTCAATAAAAAGTTCGAAATAGTAAAGGGTATAAATTCCTCAGAGGATTTTAAGAAATTCCCTATAGGAGAAATAAGCAAACTTAGAGAGAGATTATATAAGCAGCCTGAATTGATTGATTCATTTGTCAATGAAAATCCTTTGAACTTTTCGTCCAATGAATTAAAAATGATTAAAAGCTGGAAAAATTTTGTTAAAGGAAGATTCTTTATCTTTCGCTATCTGAAGAATTACACCATATTCCTCGATGATGGTGAACCACCAAAAGCATATGGCGTCCTTGCACTTAACAGTCCATTTGAGGAGCTTATTGGGCCATACCTACCAATAATGGTCGAAGCTGTACTTTTACCGTTCAATGATAAAATCATATACGATAGTATTTTTTCTCCGTATTCTATCACCTTTGGTGGCGGTATCCGTCGAAGTCTTAATGATGCTTATCAACAAGCCAAGTCAAGATTTGGCGTTATTACATCTCTACCATTCTCGGGAGAAAAAGTGGAACTAAGTGATGCTGACAAATTAAAATTTTATCTAAGAAGCGAGCGCAATCGTGAAAGGTACTGGGAAGAGATAGACGAATTAATTAACAAAGATTCAAGTCTTTTAATACTTTACCATCAGGAAATGGGTAAAATTCATGCGAGAACTTATGGAAGACGGCTACGTGAGATTGGTTTGACTGATGCATGGTTTGCTATACTTGAGGGAATAACTATTGCAAGCGGGCCTACGAAAAGGGAAGTTGAACAAATTGTACAGCGAATTATCCCTATTGAGAAAAGGAAGTTTGTCTACTTATTTCAATTAAAAGGGAAATAAGAATGTTTGAATGTGCAGTTCCATCGTTTAAACATATACGGCCGCCGAAACTTCGCATATGCTGGTGACGATGGAAGAATGTTTAAAGGCCTGGAAAAGATATAGAGGCATTTCTTTGGAAGATTTGAAGAGGGATAGGGACAAAAGGAACATGGTTCTCCATGCAATGCTGGCTGCGAATAGATAGAGAGTCATTTGCCATACTTGCGGCATTCGGAA